>CAMHGU010000091.1 GCA_946184715.1 uncultured bacterium
TCCCGCCGAAGCACGCAACAGTTGCCGCAAGATTTTACAGCAGCGATGGGGCTATGGATATTCTAGATATTCTAGATATTCTAGATATTCTAGATATGCTAGATAATCTAGGGGGTGGCGGGCGTTACGGTTTTGGCTTGGGCCCGAGGGGGAGGGTGTAGTAGATTGAGAATTCGCCGCAGAAGGTGGTGTTGCGCGGGCCGAAGCCGGGGATATACCAGGGGCGGGCGTTCTCGGCGTTTTTGCAGCTGAACATAAAGCGATAGCGCGCGCTCCAACCCATCGACAGGTTGCGCCATATTCCCACGCGGATTCCGAGCATCACTTCGCCCCAGATGGCGTGCGACTTGATGCCGGTGATGTCGAATGTGGAGCTTTCGTTCCAGTAGCCATCCTTGACGGTGGCGTCGGTGATGTCGTATTTGAACGACGAGAATCCGGCCATAAATCCGGCATAGAGGCGGTAGCGCTCATCGCCGCGGTAGAGGAAATTGTAGGAGCCGCCTATGCGGCCGAATACCGAGATGGGCGAGCGGTAGTGGAAATTGGCGTCGTCGGTGTGGTCGTTGGCACGGCCGAGGCCTATTTCAACGCGCGGGAAGAAGCGGTTGTGGATACTGAGGTCGATTGAGAAGTCGATGAGGCCGTATTTCTGGCCGAAAGCTTTGAGGGCGAGGTCCCAGATGTTGGCGCCGAAGCTGATGCTGTGGAGCTTTGGGTAGGCGTATTCGGGCTTGGGGAGGGTGTCGTCGCCGAGGGCTTCGCGTTCGATGTCGAAGATAGTGTCGCTGAATACGAGCGATGGCCTGATTTTCTTCTTGAGCAGCTCGTCGATTGCTTTCTTCTCCTCGGTGGTGGTGACGGTGGTGGTGCTGCCCTCTACGGGGGTCACCTTGCGCTGCCCCAAGGTTGTGAGGGCCGTGAGGATAATGAGCGACGATATGACGAGGAGCTTACGCATCGGTGTCGGCCTCCGTGCCGGTGTCGGTTTCGGTTTCGGAAGTGGGGTCGAAGAAGAATAGCTTCAGATACTCTATATCGACGTTGGTGACGGTGTCGCGGTGCTCCTCGGCGCGCAAGAGGTGAGTGGTGTGGCTCACCTTGTCGATTTTGAAGAAGTAGAGCGCGCCACACTCGTGGGAGATGAACTGCGGCAGCGGGGTGTAGCTCAGCTCGAGGGTGTCGTTGTGGGCATCGTCGTTGTAGCCGTCGTAGGAGTAGTGGAATACGTATTTGCACTCGTTGACGTTGAGGCGTAGCGGCAGATATATGAGCTTGGCCGAGGAGTTGCGCATCAGGGCGCTATCACCCGGCGCGTCGATGCCGTAGATGGTGATGCTCGGCAGGGAGATTGTCTTGTTGGGGTCGCCCTCGTACTCGTAGAAGCCGGCGCGCGGGATGCTGTTCTTGAGGTCGAGACATTCGGGCGTGCAGGCGGCCACCATCAGGGCGATGGCGGCGATGACGAGGATGCTATGTCGCGTTACAGCTTTTGCCACGATGCGATATCGGATAAAGGCTTGCGTATCTTCTCGGGTGTGCCCTCTTTGGCGGGGTGGCCGAGGGCCACTATGGCTATCGGCTCGAGGTCGGGGCCGAGGCCGAAGAGGTCGCTGAAGCGCTCGGCGTCGAAGTTGCAGATCCAGCAGGAGCCGATGCCGAGCGAAGCCGCGGCGAGGCAGATGTGCTCGGTGATGATTGCGGCATCGACGTCGGTGTGGTCTTTGCCGTCGTAGGCCTCGCGGTGCCAGGCTTCGGCGTGATTGCCGATGATGGCGATGAAAGCCGGGGCGGCTTGCAGCCAGTCGCGACCGTAGCACGAGGTGAGAGCTTGGCGGCGCTCGGCGTCGGTGACGATGAGCAGATGCCAGGGCTGGCGGTTGCAGGCCGAGGGGGCAAGGCGCGCGGCTTCGGCGATAAGGCGCAGATGCTCGTCGCTCACCGGCTCGTCGCTATAAAGGCGGCAGGAGTAGCGGGCTTGCGACAGCGCGAGAAATTGGCGGTATTCAGTGGTCATATCTCTTGAGCTATTTCGTAATGGTTGCGTTCGGTGGAGTTGCGCGACACCAGTTCGCCGAGGAATCCGGCGAGGAAGAGCTGCACTCCGAGAATCATAGAGGTGAGCGACAGGTAGAAGTAGGGCGACTCGGTCACGAGCCGGTAGCTATGGCCGGAGTACATGTGATAGAGCTTCATTCCGCCCACAATCATCACCGATAAGAGGCCTAAGATAAACATCAGGCTGCCGAGGAAGCCGAAGAAGTGCATAGGCTTGGCACCGAACTTCGACATAAACCAGAGCGAGATGAGGTCGAGGTAGCCGTTGACGAAGCGGCTGAGGCCGAACTTAGATTTTCCGTATTTGCGAGCTTGGTGGTGCACCACCTTCTCTCCTATGCGCTTGAATCCGGCATTCTTGGCCAGGAATGGGATGTAGCGGTGCATATCGCCGTACACCTCTATGTGCTTCACCACCTCATTGCGGTAGGCTTTGAGGCCGCAGTTGAAGTCGTGGAGGTTGTGAATGCCGCTTACGGCACGCGCCGTGGCGTTGAAGAGCTTGGTGGGGATAGTCTTGGAGAGCGGGTCGTAGCGCTTACGCTTCCAGCCCGACACCAGGTCGTAGCCCTCCTCGGTGATGAGGCGATACAGCTCCGGAATCTCGTCGGGGCTGTCCTGAAGGTCGGCGTCCATAGTGATAACCACATCGCCCTGCGCGCGCTCGAAGCCCGTCTGCAGGGCGGGCGACTTGCCATAGTTGCGGCGGAAGCACACGCCGTGGGCCGACGGGTTGCGGCGCGTCAGCTCTTCGATTACCTCCCACGAGTTGTCGGTGGAGCCGTCGTTGATGAAAAGGATTTCGTAGGAGAAACCGTGCTCGCTCATCACGCGCGCTATCCACTGCTCCAGCTCGGGCAGCGACTCGGCTTCGTTGTATAGTGGCACTATTACGGAGATGTCCATATCTTATTGTTGATTAGTAGGGTTGTCGATAGGGGGAGTGGTGGCCTTGCGCTTGTCGCGCGCGAAGATGGCGACAATCAGCGAGAGGATAGAGCCGCCGAATGTCGATGACCATATCATCTGGATAGCCACGTCGATGGGCGTGGGAATCAGGCCGTTGTCGATGATGCCGTGGAGGGCTTTGAGTGTGGCTTCCTGCTGCGGCGACGGGCTTTGCTCCACGGCGGTAATCAGCTGCGAGAGAAGCCGGTAGAGATAGTCGGGCTGCACATAACGCAGGAAAACGAAGGTGGCGAGGGCGCATATCAGCGAGGCGAAGAAGAAGATGGCGATGCCGAGCATCCACAGCTCAGAGTGGACTGCTGGGCGGCCCAGCTGCTGCCCGAAGCGGCGCATCGAAGCGTAGAGCAGGAACGGCACGGCAAAGAAGATTGCCATCGACAGCATCGACATCGCCGCGATGTCGATGCTCAGCATAGCAGCCAGCGTCATCACCGTGATGATGACACCGTAGCCGACGCCCTCGCGGGCAGCCACCTTTCCTATTCCTATACTATTTTCGCCTTCAGCCATAATTCAAGGTGCAAAGTTAGTGCAAGGCGAGCGCAATGCCAAATTTATTTGAGCATTGCCGAGCCGCAGCCTTACTTGGGCATAGCCAAAGTTAGTGCAAGGCGAGCGCAATGCCAAATGCTCCCACACATTTTTATTGCTCCGGAAGTCTCATCGCTCTAAGGGGTTGGCGCTATTCGTAGCGGAGGGCTTCGATGGGGTCGAGGCGTGAGGCTTTCTTGGCGGGGTACCAGCCGAAGAAGATGCCTGTGACGGTGCACACCAGGAAGGAGAGCACGATGCTGTAGAGTTGTATCTCGACGTTGAGGTGGAAAAGCGTCTGCACGAGCAGGGCAGCACCCACCCCGAAAAGCACGCCGATGATGCCGCCGGTGACGCTGATGATTACCGACTCGATGAGGAACTGGGCGAGGATGTCGCGGCCGCGGGCGCCGATGCTCATTCGGAGGCCAATCTCGCGGGTGCGCTCGGTTACCGACACGTACATAATGTTCATAATGCCGATACCGCCCACGAGGAGCGAGATGCCGGCCACGGCGGCGAGAAGCATCGTGAGCAGGTCGCTGGTGGTGCTCATCATGTCGCTAAGCTCTTTCTGGGAGCGGACGGTGAAGTCGTCGTCCTCGTCGTCGCGCAGCTTGTGCTGGCGGCGGAGGATTTCGGTGATTTCGTCGATGGCGAATTGGGTTTTCTCTTCAGCTACGGCCGAGGCGAAAAGGCCTTGGATGTAGTCGATGGAGAGCACGCGCTTCATTATGGTGGAGTAGGGCGCGATGACCACATCGTCCTGGTCCTGGCCCATCGAGTTGTAGCCTTTAGACTTCAGGATGCCGATTACGGTAAACGGTATCTTGTTGAATCTCACCACCTTGCCCACGGGGTTGGAACCGTCGGGGAAGAGGTTGTCGATGACCGTTCGGCCGAGGATACACACCTTGCGGGCCGACTGGATGTCGCGGTCGGTAAACATAGAGCCTTCCTCCAGCTCGAGCTTTCGGATATCGAGATAGTCAGGAGCAACGCCCCACACCGACGACGGGTAGTTGTTGGCGCCATTGACGAGCTGCCCGGAGCTGTTGACCATAGGCGAGATGCCGGCGATGTATTCGCAGTTGTCGCGCAGGGCCTGATAGTCGGCGGGCTTGAGAGTCTGCATCGCGTCGGCCGATTGTCGCACACCACCGCGGCTCTCGCCGCCGGGCATTATCATAATCATATTGGAGCCCATCTGCGATATTTGCGCCTTGATGCTCTGCTTCGAGCCTTGGCCTATGGCGAGCATCGTGATTACGGAGCCTACACCGATGATGATGCCGAGCATTGTCAGGAAGCCGCGCAGCTTGTTGTTGCCGAGGGCTTTGATGGCTATTTTGAGAAGGTTGAAAAGGTTCATCAGTTGTCGTCGTTAGGTAAAGCGTCGAATACCTCCTTGGCGGAGCGGATGTTGGGGTTCACCTCGTCGGAGATTATGCGTCCGTCGCGGAGCACGATATTGCGGGAGCTGAACTCGGCAATCTCGGGGTTGTGGGTCACGAAGATGATTGTGCGGCCGCGAGCGAAGAGCTCTTGGAATAGGACGAGGATGCTATAGGAGGTGCGGGTGTCGAGGTTGCCGGTGGCTTCGTCGGCGAGGAGGAGCACCGGGTCGTTGACGAGTGCGCGGGCGATTGCCACGCGCTGCATCTGACCGCCCGACATCTGGTTGGACTTGTGGTAAAGACGCTCTTTGAGGCCCACGAGCACGAGAGCCTCTTCGGCGCGACGCGCGCGCTCGCGTGCGCTCACGGCCGAGTTGTAGAGCAGCGGCAGCTCCACGTTCTCAAGAGCGGTGGTCTTGGCAAGCAGGTTGTAGTTTTGGAACACGAAACCGATCTTGCGGTTGCGGAGCATAGCGCGGTCGTTGCGGCCCATAGTGCGCACTGCCACGCCGTCGAGGTAGTATTCGCCCGAGGTGGGGGTGTCGAGGCAGCCCAGGATATTGAGCAGAGTGGACTTGCCCGAGCCCGAGGTGCCCATAATGGTGACGAACTCCCCCTCGTGGATGGCAAACGACACGCCGCGAAGGGCGTGCACCTCCTCGCCGCCCACGATGAAGGTACGCCTGATGTTGTCGAGCCTGATTATCTCCTTAGCCATAACTGCGGGGCGTTACTTCTTAGCGGTGTCGCTGCCTTTCTTTTTCTTGTCGCGGCGCGGAGGGCCGAAGAGGCCGCCGGCCTGTTGCTCCTCGGCTTCGGCTTCGGAGGCCGACTCATAGGCGATGGCCACCTTGTCGCCCTCTACGAGGCCCGAAATTACTTGGGCATCGACGCCGTTGTCCACGCCCAGCTCAATCTCGACGGGCACAAGGCGGCCGTCGCGGAGCGCCCACACGAGGCGGTGCATATCGGTGGTGGGAATGGCGGGGTCTTTGGGCTTGTCGCCGGGTTTCTCGGGGCGCGAGGCCGAGGCGGGCGGTGTGGGCACGGAGTCGAAAGGCGGCAGACCCTCGTTGTCATCGAACGACTGCGGCTCGAAGCGCAGAGCTTTGAGCGGCACGGTGAGCACATTGCGCGCCTCCTTGACGTTGATGGTGATGTTGGCCGTCAGGCCCGGTATGAGCTTCAGCTCAGGATTGGGAGCATTGATGAGCACTTCGTAGGTGACGACGTTTGACGTGGTAGTGGGCTTGAGGCGCACCTGCGTCACTTGACCTTCAAACACGTCGTTGGGGAAGGCATCGACGGTGAATGACGCGCTCATTCCCACCTTGACTGAGCCTATATCGGCCTCGTCCACGTCGGCCACGACGCGCATATTGGAGAGGTCGGCGATGGTGAAGAGGTTGGCCACGTTCATCGACGACACGACGGTCTGTCCCACCTCCACTTCGCGCGAGATTACGATGCCGTCGATGGGCGAGTAGATCTCGGCGTAGCTGAGGTTTTTGGCGGCGCGCACACGGTCGGCCTGGGCTTTGTCGTAGGCGGCTTTGGCCACTTGGTACTCCTTGCGGGTGGTTTCGAATTCGTAGTCGCTGATGAGCTGCTTGTCGTGGAGCTGGCGGTCGCGGTCGTAGTTGCGCTTGGAGTATTCGTAGGTGGTGCGGGCGCTCTCGAGGTTGGCGTTGGCCGAGCGCAGCTCGGCGTCGAGGGTGGTCTTGTCGATTTCGGCAATGAGCTGTCCAGCTTTCACCTGGGTGTTGTAGTCGGCGTAGAGCTTGGCGATGATGCCGGTGACCTGGGTGCCCACGTCCACTTGCGTCACGCTCTCGAGGGTGCCGGTGGCGGTCACTGTCTCTACGATGTCGCCGTGGCTTATGGTGTGGGTCTCAAGCGCCATATGCTCCTTCTTGGAGCAGCCCATGGCGAGCAGCGCTATGATTGCTATATATAATGTATTCTTCATAAGGGTAGATTGATTGAAGAGTTAGCGAAGGGGGTTATGGTAGCGACACGTCGCCGTCGCGGTAGAACTGCAGAATCTTGGCGCTGAGGATAGCGAGGTATTTGGCTTGGAGCAGCTCTTGACGGGCGGCGAGGAGGTCGTTGTGGGAGGTGATGAGGTCGAGGGTGTTTACGAGGCCGAGGCGGAACTGCTCGTTGGTAAGCTCGTCGGTGAGCTCGGCGCTTTGGAGCTTCACCTTGCCGCTGCGGTAGCGGGCTTGGGCCGTGGTGCCTTCGATGTAGGCACTCTCGATTGATTCCTGCACCGAGGTGAGGATGTCTTCAAGGTCGAGGTCGGCATTGAGGCGGGCTATCTTGGCTCTGGCTATCTCGCTTGAGGTCACCTTTTGGTCGAAGATGTTGTAGGAGAGGGTGACGCCAATCTGCTCGTGGAGGCCGTGTAGCAGCTGGTTGCCGAAAGTCTCGCCGGTGTGGGTGCCGTTGTTGGTTGCCACGGAGCCGTTGAGGCTGATGTTGGGGCGTGTGCCGGCTTGGGCGATGGCGATGCGGGCGTCGCTGATGTCGCGGCTAAGCTCGGTCGATTTAATTGCGGGCAGCCACTCAATGGCCGCGAGATACACGGCAGCCTTATCGGGCATCGGAGCGAGCACCTGTTCTTCGGTGAACGCCACGTCGCTCAGCTCCACGTCGCTGTCGATGCCCAGTTGGAGCAGCATCTTCATCTCGAGGCACTTGGAGGCGTAGTTGCTGCGGGCCGACTCGATGGTGTAGAGGTCGGAGTGGTACTGCGAGAGCAGCTGCGTGTAGTCTACGCGCGATATTCGGCCGGAGTTCATCAGCTGCTCGGCGCGCTCGCTTTGCATCTTGGAGGTGGCGGCCGAGCTCTCGGCGATGCCTATGGCCTCGCGGGCGTAGAGTATCTGCAGATAGGTCGATAATATCGAGGTGGTGAGGGTGTTGAGCTGGCGCTCGATGGTGAGCCGGCTCTGCCGGTTGAGCAGCTCGGCGCGCTTGATTTCGTTGGTGCGCGAGCCGCCGTCGTAGAGGGTCCAGTTGGAGTTGAGGCCGTAGCTGCCGTTGTAGTTGTTGACGTGGCCGCCGGTGCCGGGCTTCGGATAGTTGGTGTAGCTCTGGGTGGTGGCTACGTTGAGCGACGGGAACCACTTGGCCTTGGCGGCTTCGATGTCGATGGCGGTGCTTTCGTGCTCGAGCGTGGCTTGCCTGACGTCGATATTGTGCACGCGGGCATATTCGATGCATTGGTCGTAGGTCCACTCCGTAGTGGCGGGAAGGCCGATGCTGTCGGGTTGCGCTTGTGTCGCTACCGCTGCGCTTATCGCTAATGCCGTGAGAATTATTGTCTTGCGAATCATACGGGTTAATTGTATCAGAGCGCAAAGGTAGCAATTTTTGGCGAAAACGGCAACCGCCCCCGCTCCGTGGAGCTTGGGGCGGTCGCGGCAGGGTGAGGCAAAGCCGCAGCAAGGTCGCCACAAGGTTGCGGCTTCGCCGCAGAAATACCTTAAAAATATCTTTAAAATAGTCGGTGCTCTCTCTGCCGCACCAGTTATTTTTAGTTCATTTTTAAGACATTTCTGCCCACAGGGCATCCTTGTGGACGTATAGCGGGGCGGAGGGTTACTCGCCGGAGAGGACGATTTCGAGGATTGCCGACACGTC
>CAMHGU010000092.1 GCA_946184715.1 uncultured bacterium
GTCGATGCTCCCGAGATGCCTATTCTCGACGGCAGCGCGGCCTGCATCTGGGCTAAAATAGCTGAGGCGGGCATCGAAGAGCTTGATGCCGAATGTCTCACTTACGTTGTAAAGCAGAAGATTGAAATGCGCGATGAAGCCACCGGAGCCTGCATCACACTTTTGCCCGACGACCATTTCTCGGCCAATGTGATGATAAGCTACGACTCGCCCGTGCTTACCAACCAATTCGCATCGCTTGACGACATAGCCGACTACGGCGCGGAGATAGCACAAGCCCGCACGTTTGTGTTCGTGCGCGAAATCGAGCCACTTCTGAGCCGCAACCTCATCAAGGGCGGCGACCTCGACAATGCCATCGTAATCTACGACCGCGAGGAGACTCCCGAGAACGTCGCCAAGCTGTTCGACCTTATGGGCGTGAAGAGCAAGACGCTCGGCAGCCTCGGATATATCAACAACGAGCCGATCAAGTGGGCCAACGAGCCCGCGCGCCACAAGCTGCTCGATGTGATAGGCGACCTCGCCCTCATAGGCCGCCGCATTCAGGGGCGCGTGATAGCCAATCGCCCCGGCCACGCCATCAACACCCGTGTGGCTCAGTCGATACGCAAAGAGCTGCGCCGCCAGGATGTGCAGGCACCTGTATATGACCCCAACAAGGCACCCGTTATGGACGTGAACCGCATTCGCGCGCTGCTGCCGCATCGCTATCCGTTCTTGCTCGTGGACAAAGTCATCGACCTCAGCGACAACTACATCGTAGGCCTCAAGAACGTCACCGGCAACGAGCCTTTCTTCCAGGGCCATTTCCCGCAAGAACCCGTAATGCCCGGTGTGCTCCTCGTCGAAGCGATGGCGCAGGTGGGCGGATTGCTCGTGCTCAACACCGTAGATGATCCCGAGCGCTACTCCACCTACTTCCTCAAAATCGACAACGTGAAGTTCCGCCACAAAGTGGTGCCCGGCGACACACTCATCTTCCACATCAGCTTTATGACCCCGCTGCGCCGTGGTATGGCTGTGATGAAGGGGTATGTGTTTGTGGGGGAGACCATTGCCGCCGAGTGCGAGTATATGGCTCAGATTGTAAAGAATAAGTAACTAAGTCATTAATGAAACAACCATTAGCATATATCGATCCGGCAGCTAAGATTGCCGACAACGTAGTCATAGAGCCTTTCGTCACCATCGACCGCAATGTAGAGATAGGCGAGGGCACCCATATTGGTAGTAATGTCACAATCTTTGAGGGCGCCCGCATAGGCAAGAACTGCCGCATCTTCCCCGGCGCCGTGATAGGCGCGATACCTCAAGACCTCAAGTTCCGCGGCGAAGACACCGTGGCCATTATAGGCGACAACACCACCATTCGCGAGTGTGCCACCGTCAACCGCGGCACGGCATCGACCGGTAAGACCGTAGTGGGCAGCAACTGTCTCATTATGGCCTACTGCCACATAGCCCACGACTGCGTGGTGGGTGACAACGTGATTATGGCCAATGCCGTGCAAGTGGCCGGCGAAGTACACATCGATGACTGGGCCATCGTTGGCGGCGGCGCGCTCGTCCACCAATTCTGCCACCTCGGCAGCCACATTATGGTACAGGGTGGGGCGCAGGTAGGCAAAGACATCCCGCCCTTTGTCAAGGCCGGGCGCCTGCCAATCTCGTATGCCGGTGTCAACTCAATCGGGCTGCGACGCCGTGGCTTCACCAATGAGCAGATCAATCAGATACAAGAGATCTACCGTTATCTGTATATGTCGGGGCTCAACAACAGCGATGCCGTTTCGCTCATCGAAGCCGAGCTGCCCGCCACTCCCGAGCGCGACGAGGTGATTCTTTTCGTGCGCAATTCCAAGCGCGGCATTATGAAAGGTTATCTCTGATGCTCAATGCGCAGAAAAATCGATAAAAGTTTGGAAATAAGAAAATAATGCTCTATATTTGAGGTTGCTTTTACGGCCGATGCCCTATTGGTGAGGTAGGCCGTGTGAATAACTTATCGTGACAACCTTAAACTACCATCGAGATATGGAATTTTCGAATAAAGATTTACAGCAGATACGCGAGCATGGGCTTACACCCGAAGCGGTGGAAGCTCAGATTCAGCGTTTCGCCACCGGCTTCCCGACGCTGCACGTGGCCCACGCCGCCACCATCGACAATGGCGTAATCGCCTTGTCGCAGAATGAAGAGACCGAGTGTGTATATGCCTGGGAGGATTATCTCCACACGGGCGGCACAGTGGAGAAGTTCGTTCCCGCCTCGGGCGCCGCAAGCCGTATGTTCAAGAATATGTTCGCCTTCGCCAACGGCGATAGTCCCGTTCCGACCACCGACTTCGAGCTTCGCTTCTTTGAGGGCATCAAGCGCTTCGCCTTCTATGAAGCTCTCGATGCCAAGTGCAAAGAGGTAGATGGAGTAGGGGTCGATGAGCTGATAGCCGCAGGTAATCATCGCCGTGTGGCTCAGATGCTTCTCTTCCCCGAGGGCCTGAATTACGGCAATAAGCCCAAAGGCGTGCTTCTCTTTCACCGCGTGGAGGGCGATGTGCACACCGCTATCGAAGAGCATATGGAGGAGGGCGCGCAGTACGCTACCGACAAGGATGGCAACGTCAATCTCCACTTCACCGTATCGCCCGAGCATCGAAGCCTATTCGAAGAGGTGATTGAAGCCAAGCGCGAGGCGCTCGAGCGTCGCTACGGCGTGAAGTTCCGCATCAGCATGAGCGAGCAGAAATCATCGACCGACACCATCGCCGTCAACCTCGACAACACTCCGTTCCGCAACCCCGATGGCTCGCTGCTGTTCCGTCCGGCCGGCCACGGCGCGCTGATTGAGAACCTCAACGAGCGCGAGGCTCGCGTAATCTTCGTCAAGAATATCGACAACGTAGTGCCCGCCGACAAGCGAGCCGTCACTCTCAAATACAAAAAAATCATAGGCGGCTATCTCATCTTGCTCCAGCGCAGCATCAGCAAATACGTGAAGCTCCTTCGCAAAGGCACTTACACCATCAACGACCTGCGCAATATGATCCACTTCCTCCACGACAAGCTCTGCACTCGCGACACCGTCATCAAGACTCTCGACGACGACAAGCTGGCAGCTTACCTGCTGAAGAAGTTCGATAGGCCTATCCGCGTGTGTGGCGTGGTGCGCAACGACGGCGAGCCGGGCGGCGGCCCGTTCATTGCCGTAAATCGCGACGGTTCCATCTCGCCTCAGATTATGGAGAGCTCGCAGTTTACCGACGAAACCGCTGAACTGCTGCAGGATGCCACCCACTTCAACCCCGTTGACCTCGTGTGCTACACGGCCGATAGTCACGGCGACCACTACGACCTAACCAAATATGTCGACCCTGACACCGGCTTTATCTCCTCCAAGTCGAAGGATGGCAAAGAGCTCAAGGCTCTTGAGCTCCCCGGCCTGTGGAACGGTGCTATGAGCGACTGGAACACCGCGTTCATCGAAGTCCCCATCGACACGTTCAACCCCGTGAAGACGGTCAACGACCTTCTTCGACCTATGCACCAACCCGCCGAATGAATCGCTTGACATTTATGCTTACCCTCCTTGTGGCTGCCCTCACCTGCGGAGCAGCCACAGGGCTAAAAGAGGGAAAGGTAAACCATATAACCCAAGAACAGTACCGCACCCTCGTTGAAGACTACGCCGACAATGGCAACGCCTTCAAAGCTATCAATAAGCAGCCCGTGATTGTCGACTTCTGGGCCGAATGGTGCGGGCCGTGTCGCAAGTTGTCGCCTATCGTAGCCGAGCTTGCCGAAGAGTATAAAGGCCGTGTACTTTTTCTCTCCATCAATATCGACGAGAATCAGCAACTTGCCTCTGCCTATGGCATCTCAGCCATTCCGCTGCTGCTCTTCGTTCCCGTCAATGGCGACCCGCTGGTAATCGAAGGATTTCAGCCCAAAGAGACAATCGATGCAGCCATACGGAAAATATTCGGGCTATAAGCATAACTCATCACTCGGCATCGACACTTCTCGATGCCGAAATTCTCTTATATAAGGTATGGACACTACACACTTACTTTTGGGCCTCCTCATAGGCCTCTTGATTGGCATAGTGCTTGCGGCTATAATCACGCGACGCGGCCGGAAGCGGTTAGCCGAAATGGCTGCGGCCGTCACGCGCGTCACCGTAGAGCGCGAGGTGCTGGCATCGCAAGTGAAAGCCGAGCAGCAACGCCTCAATGAACTTAAAGAGGCTAATGCCGAGCAAATTAAAGCGCTTAAACAGCAACATGACAAAGAACTGACTGAGCAGTTGGCAATGATGCGTGAGCAGTTCAGGAGCCTCTCGGAAGAGGTGCTCATAAAGCGAGCGGAGCAGCTCGGCGACGACAACAAAGCTCAACTGTCGTCGATACTCACTCCTCTGCAAGCCGACATCAAGCAGATGCGCGAAGCCGTGGAGAAGAGCGACCGTGAGCACTCTACCACGATGGAACGCCTTGATGCGTCGATCAAAGCCACGCTCGCCTCGTCGCACGAACTGGGTGAGCGCGCCGACCGTCTCTCAAAGGCCCTCACCTCCGACAACAAACTGCAAGGCAACTTCGGCGAACTGAAGCTCAAGCAGCTACTCGACGATATAGGTCTCCAGGAGGGACTGCAATATGAGTTGCAGACTGCCCTCCGCGATGCCGACGGCAATCTCATCAAGCCTGAGGGCCGCACTCTTATCCCCGATGTAATTCTTCACTTCCCTGATCAGCGCGACGTGATTATCGACTCTAAAATGTCGTGGACTGCTTATGAGGAGTATTGCAATGCCGAGGATGAGCAGCAACGCTCCGACGCTCTGCACCGCCACATCGATTCGGTCCGAGCGCAGATCGATCTACTCTCGCGCAAGAATTACAGCCGATACACTTGTGGCAAACGGCTCGACTTCGTGCTGATGTATATGCATTCGGGCAATGCGCTCCAGCTTGCCCTGCTCAACGACCCTCGCCTTTACCAATACGGCTACGACAAGGGCGTGATTCTAGCCGACAATCATTCGCTCTATATGACACTCCGACTTCTTGAGTTGGCCTGGCGGCAGCAGCACCAATTTGAGAACCAGCAGGAGATTATGGCAGCTGCCGACCAGCTTGTGGAGCGTGTCCAAATCCTTGCCGAGCGCTTCCAAGTAGCTCGTCGCTCACTTGACAAAACTACGGAAACGTTCATTGGCGTTGAGCGTAGCCTCTCGGCTTCAGGGCAGAGCGTCACCGTGGCCGCGCGCAAACTGCTGCGCTATGGTGCGAAGGAAAGCGGCAAGCATCATAAGCTACCCCCTTCAAGCTCCGATGATATAATCGCGCTCCCCGACGACGACGACACAAAAGAGTAGGGCGCCGCGCCGTAGCGCTTCGCCCTACACAATTCCTATAAATCGGCTACAGCTTATTTCGCCCCTTTGGTGCCTTTGGTGCCCTTGACGCCGCCTCCCATATTGAAGATATTGGCATCGTAGCTTACGGTCTTTTGGCCGCTCTCGCGCTTGCGCTTGAGGGCGAGCTTCACCAAGCGGTCCATCAGCTGGTCGAAGCTTATGCCCGTAGCTTCCCAAAGATAGAAGGAGAGCGACCCGGGGATAGTGTTGATCTCGTTGACGTAGATGTTGCCGTTGCTATTGTCGATAATCATATCCACACGGCTCACACCGTGGCACGACAGCACGCGGAAGGTCTCGCCGGCGAGAAAGCGTATGCGCTCGGTTACGTCTTCGGGAAGATCGGCCGGAATGCGCTTCTGCGAAGCTTGCATACCTTTCGCGCCCTTGCTGCCGCCCATATATTTATCCTCATAGGATAGGATCTCGCCACTCTTGATAGGCTCTTCACACACCGAGGTCTGGTAGTCGTCGCAGTCGCCGAGCACCGAGCAGTTAATCTCCTTCAAGTCTTCGACCATGTGCTCCACTATGATACGACTGCTGTAGATTTCAGCGCCGTCGATCTTCTCGATGAGCTGTTCGCGCGAGGTGGCGCGCCCTATGCCTACGCTCGAACCGAGGTTGGCGGGCTTCACTATCACAGGATAGCCCAAGCGCTCCTCGATGCGCTCTATCAGCCGGTCGCGGTCGCTGAACCATTGCTTGTCGGTAAACCACACATAGTCAACCACCGGCACATCGCAAGCCTGAAGTATCATCTTCATTGTGATTTTATCCATACCATTGGCCGAAGCGAGGGTGTTGCAGCCGGCAAAGGGAATGCCTATCGACTCGAGCACGCCTTCGAAGATGCCGTCCTCGCCGTTAGAGCCGTGAAGCACCGGAATCACCACATCGAGCTTCGTCACCACATCGTTGCCGAACATCTTGCGCTTGCCGCGATAGAGATTGTAGTCGCCATATTCGGGACGCATAAATACCTCTTCGACGCCCTTGAGCAGCGACGGCACATCGCGATACGCTGCGAGGTCGAAAAGCGCCTCGCCGGTGTACCAGCGGCCTTGCTTGGTAATGTAGATGGGTGTGACATCGTAGTGGGTGCGGTCAATCGCATGCATCGCTTGCGAAGCCGAAATCACTGAAATTTCGTGTTCGGTGGAGCGGCCACCGAAAAATACGCCTATATTTGTCTTCATATTTTCTAAGTTCGTAATTAACACGCAAAGTTAATACAACTATCGGCTATCTGCAAGCCTCGGCGGCTCGAATTTGAAAAAACCGCACTGCCGAAAAATTTATCTGCAAAAGTGTAAGATAATAATTTTTAATCGCTATCTTTGTAAAGTCAAAAGGCTGTCGGAGGCCTGATTTTGGACAATTAATTGAGGCTTCGGCACAATTTTGCTTACAATTTGAAAGCAAGCAGGCTTGCCTGCAACGATATTATAATATTAATTGAGCATTTTTTACTATGAATGTAAATCAGATTCTCAGCGACCTTGAAGCCAAGCACCCCGGCGAAAAGGAGTATCTGCAAGCTGTGAAAGAGGTGCTTCTCTCTGTCAAAGATGTATATGATCAGCATCCCGAATTTGAGAAGGCCAAGATAGTGGAACGTATGGTCGAGCCCGACCGCATCTTCACCTTCCGTGTCAACTGGATCGACGACCGCGGCGAAGTTCAGACCAACATCGGCTACCGCGTGCAATTCAACAACGCCATAGGCCCCTACAAGGGCGGCATACGCTTCCACGCTTCGGTCAACCTTTCAATCCTGAAGTTCCTCGGCTTTGAGCAGACTTTCAAGAACGCGCTTACCACGCTCCCTATGGGTGGCGGCAAAGGCGGCTCTGATTTCAGCCCCCGTGGCAAGAGCGACCGCGAGATTATGCGCTTCTGCCAGGCGTTTATCCTCGAGCTCTGGCGCAACCTCGGTCCCGACCGCGACGTGCCCGCCGGCGACATTGGCGTAGGTGGCCGAGAAGTGGGCTATATGTATGGTATGTACAAAAAGCTCGCTCAGGAGCACACCGGTACCTTCACAGGTAAGGGCCTCGACTTCGGCGGCTCCAAGGAACGCCCCGAGGCTACCGGTTTTGGCGCTTGCTACTTCGTCAACAATATGCTCCACGCTATGGGTTCCGACATGAAAGGCAAGACTGTGGCTATCTCAGGCTTCGGCAATGTAGCTTGGGGCGCAGCCATCAAGGCCAATCAGCTGGGCGCTAAGGTGGTTACAATCTCCGGCCCCGACGGATATGTGTTCGACCCCGACGGCATCAGCGGCGACAAGATCGACTATATGCTCGAGCTTCGCGCTTCGGGCGACGACATCGTGGCTCCCTACGTTGAGAAATATCCTAATGCCAAGTTCTTCCCGGGCCGCAAGCCGTGGGAAGTGAAGGTGGATATCGCTATGCCTTGCGCCACCCAGAACGAACTCGCCAAGGAGGATGCCGAGCACCTCGTTGCTAATGGCGTAACCGTTGTGGGCGAAGTCTCCAATATGGGCTGTACCCCCGAGGCTATCGACACCTTCATCGCTGCCAAGATACCCTACGGCCCCGGCAAGGCAGTAAATGCCGGTGGCGTAGCAACATCCGGCCTCGAAATGAGCCAGAACGCTATGCACCTCTCCTGGAGCGAGAAAGAAGTTGACGAGAAACTTCACGGCATTATGAACGACATCCACGCCCAGTGCGTCAAGTACGGCACTGAGGCCGATGGCTACATCAACTATATGAAAGGCGCCAACATCGCCGGATTTATGAAGGTGGCTCACGCTATGATGGGCCAAGGCATAATCTGACCCCATTCCCACAACCGATCCCAATTACCTTAAACTTTACCATATCAACACTGCAAGAGAGGCACTCCGGCCGACCGGCTCCGGTGCCTCTCCTTTTTTATACCTGCCGGTAAAGCACTCAAAGCAGCGATGTGAGCAACGGCGGAGCTGCGCAAGTTGGAGGCAGAGCTTAATGGTGAGCCGTTGCCGAGTGAGGCCTCGGGGACGCAGCTGGGCTTGTTTGGCAGAGGAGATGAGAATAATGGGAGGTAATGGGAGTGATAAGAATAATGGGTCGCGGCTTTGACAGTCATTCCATCACGGCCAATAGTATAGTTCATTCGAAGAAGAATCACGGAGA
>CAMHGU010000093.1 GCA_946184715.1 uncultured bacterium
CCGCAAAGTGGCCCGCTGACCTCACGAGAAGCTATAGGAACTAACTGCCACTAATCGCAGATGGCGGTAAGATCTAATTTTTCTTTCATTATATTTGGTGTTTTAGAATTATTGTTGTATTTTGGCAGTCGAAATAGCATTGAGACTGAGCCTTGGATTGTAGTTCCAGGTAGTTCTTTCTCGTTGCTATTTCTTTTTTATGTGCTTTTTAATTTTATCGGGTTGTCAGAAATGGAGTGCAGGGTATACTGTTTTATGTATTCTTTTTTATCTTTTCTTGTCATTTTATTTGGTGGTTAGAATAAAAGTTGTAACTTTGCATCGTCCTTAGTGACTACCCGCTGAGTATGCGTGGGGATTGGGCTTTATCGTACCGTCCCAATTTGGCTGTCTTCGGATAGCCTTTTTTTATTGTTCTATGCGTTTCCTGAACACTTTGTAGAAGTTCCTTTCTGAAATCATATACCGTTCTACTGACACCATTTTCTTTCCTACTGCGACAAGAACTTCCAATGCCTCATTGTTGGCCTCGAAGTATTGTTTTATCTCCGTGGTCATTCGGTTGGTCGGGTATGTCGTAGCCAGATTGAGGAACATCCTGTTCGTCTGACCGATTGACTCCTTCAGGCGAGTGCCGATAGAGCCAGTTCCTGTGGCAGCCATGTCAGCCGAGGCCTGGCGAAGTGTCGGAAGGTTTTCATTTCGTATCGTTGTCTTAAGTTTTACTTCGTAGTGGAATCTTAGGATTACAAGCTAAAAATTTATTGAATATTATCATTTTATAAGCCATTAGCGTTACATTTTTATCATAACCGGCGATTGTTGTTACAACTTTACCACAATCACCGCCATCCGTGCGAAAATAGAGGGCCGCCGAGGCGAAAAATTTGGCTCTTCGGCGATATTTCGCTACCTTTGAAGTTTGAAAACATCTCAATCGATAAGTGTGCGATGAAAAATGTACTTGTGACCGGGGCCGACGGATTTATCGGCTCGCATCTGGTGGAGCTGCTGCTCAGCGAGGGCTATAACGTAAGAGCCCTCAGCGTTTACAACTCGTTCAACTACTGGGGCTGGCTCGACGACATCCGCCACCCGCGGCTCGAGGTAGTGAGCGGCGACGTGCGCGACGCGGCGTTCTGCCGCCACATAGTGGAGGGCTGCGACACCGTGCTCCACTTGGCCGCCCTCATCGCCATCCCCTACAGCTACATCGCCCCCGACAGCTACGTCGATACCAACATACGCGGCACCCTGAATATATGCCAGGCAGCGCGCGACTGCGGCGTGGAGCGAGTGGTGGTGACCTCGACCAGCGAGGTATATGGCACCGCCCGATATGTGCCCATCGACGAGAAGCACCCCAAGCAGCCCCAATCGCCCTACTCCGCCACCAAGATAGCCGCCGACGCTATGGCGATGAGTTTCTACAACGCCTTTGAGCTGCCCGTGGTGATAGCTCGGCCGTTCAACACCTACGGCCCGCGCCAGTCGGCCCGCGCCATCATTCCCACCATCATCACCCAGATTGCCGCCGGCGCCAAGCAGATTAAGGTGGGCGACCTCACCCCCACCCGCGACTTCAACTTCGTGAAGGACACCTGCCGCGGCTTCCTCGCCCTCGCCCTCGCCCCGGGCGTGGAGGGGCAGGAGATCAACATCGCCACCAATAGCGAGATCTCGATGGCCGACACCCTCGCCACCATAGCCCGCCTGATGGGCAGCGACGTGGAGTATGTGGTTGACCCCGAGCGCCTTCGCCCCTCCAAGAGCGAGGTGCGACGCCTATGGGGCGACAACACCAAAATCACTACCCTCACCTCCTGGCGCCCCGCCTACTCCCTCGAGCAAGGCCTCGCTGAGACCATCAAGTGGTTTACCGACCCAACTAACCTCGCCAAATACAAAACCGACATTTATAACCGATGACACGTTTACGCTCGCGCGAGATACTCCAGGCCACCAAGCAGTGGACCGACGACAAAGAGCTTGACGAGGCTGTAGAGCACCTGCTCGCCGCTCTGGGCAACGCCGACAAGCAGCCCACCCCCTCCGAGCTGCCCAATCGCGAGGTAGCACGCAAGAGCATCGTGGCCGCGCGCGCCATAGCCCGCGGCGAGGAGCTTACCGAAGAGAACCTCACCACCAAGCGCCCCGGCACCGGCATCAGCCCTATGCGATGGGAAGAGGTGATAGGCACCCGAGCAATCCGCGATTTCCAACCCGACGAACTGATAGAAATCTGACCACCGATATGCGCACCGTATGTATAGTCACCGGCACCCGTGCCGACTGGGGCCTTCTCAGCCCCATAGCCCGCAGCCTTGCCGAGGCGCCCGATGTGGCGCTCCGCATCATAGCCACCAATATGCACCTCTCGCCCCGCTACGGCAACACCTACAAAGAGATTTTGGCCGACGGCTTCAAGATCCACTGCCACGTGCCGCTACTCGACAGCAGCGACTCGGCCGCCGACACCGTGCGCTCCATGAGCATCGCCCTGCGCGGCATGGCCGATGCCTTTGAGGAGCTGAGGCCCGATGTGGTGGTGATTCTCGGCGACCGCACCGAGATGCTCGAGGTGGCTTCGGCCGCATTGATATTTTGCACTCCTATAGTGCATATTGCAGGAGGCGAAATCAGCGAAGGCGCCTACGATGACAGTATCCGCCACGCCATCACCAAGATGAGCCATATCCACCTCACCGAGACCGAGGAGTATCGCCGGCGCGTGATTCAGCTCGGCGAAGACCCCGCCCACGTAATCAACACCGGCGCCATAGGCGTGCACAATATCCTCCACACTCAGCTCTTGGGCCACGATGAGATAGAGCGGCAAGTGGGGTGCGCAATAGGCCCCGACACCCTCGTGGTCACCTTCCACCCGGCCACCCTTGATGCCGGCGAGCCCGCCGAGCAGTGCCGCGCCCTGCTTCAGGCCCTCGACGACCACTCGCGCTGCAACTTCATCTTCACTTACCCCAACAACGACACCAACGGCCAAGCCATCATCAGCGCCATCGAGGAGTATGTGGGCGCGCATCGCAATCGCGCCGTGGTATTCCCCTCGCTCGGCCGGCTGCGTTATCTGTCGGTGCTCCGTTACGCCGGCGGCGTGGTGGGCAACTCCTCGAGCGGCATCATCGAGGTGCCGTCGATGGGAATCCCCACTCTCAATATCGGCTCGCGCCAGCGCGGCCGCATCGCCGCCCCGTCGGTGGTGCACTGCGACCCAACACGTGAAGCCATCAGCGCCGGGCTCGACACCATCCTCAGCCCCGAGCATCGCGCCATCGCCGCCCGTAAGGACAACCCCTACTACCGCCCCGACACCCTGCGCCTGATTACCGATGCCATACGTCTTACCCCTCTCGAGGGTATCACCATAAAGCATTTTCACGACATCAACGCTCAACTATGAAGCCGCTATACATCATCCCGGCCCGTGCCGGCAGCAAAGGTATCCCCGGTAAGAACACCAAGCCGCTCGCCGGAGTGCCGCTCGTGGCCTACTCCATCAAAGCGGCCCTCGAGGTGGCACCGGTGGCCGACATCTGCGTCACCACCGACGACCCCAAGGTAATCGACATCGCCCGAAGCTACGGCCTGACGGTGCCGTTTGTGCGCCCGGCCGAGCTGGCCGCCGACACCTCCGGCAGCCGAGAGGTGATGCTCCACGCCCTCGACTTCTACAACACACACGGCGGCGACTACGACACCATAGTGCTGCTGCAACCTACCTCGCCGCTGCGCGTCGCCGCCGACATCAGCGGCTGCCTCGACCTTATGCGCCCCGGCATCGATATGGTGGTGAGCGTGGCCGAAGCGGCCGCCAACCCCTACTACGACTGCTTCGAGGCCGACACTGACGGTCTGCTCCACATTGCCAAAGGTGACGGTCTCTACACCCGCCGGCAAGACGCCCCCAAGGCCTGGCAGCTCAACGGCGCGGTATATGTAATCAACGCCGCGTCGCTCCGCGCTATGCCGATGGGCAAGTTCCCCCGCCGCCTGATGTACGCCATGCCGCGCGAGCGCAGCATCGACCTCGACACTATGCTCGATTGGCATCTGGCCGAGGCCGTAATCAATAGCCGCCGATGAACGTAAGCCTGACATTCCCGCCACGCATCGCCTGCTGCCCTGCGCTGCCCGCCTCTAAAAGCCTTAGCGCCAGAGCGCTTATAATCAATGCCTTAGCCAGGCAGCAAGGCCACATCGGCAACCTCGCCAGATGCGACGACACCGATGCGCTCCGCCACGCGCTGGCCAGCCGCGATGCCCACATCAACGTGGGGGCCGCCGGCACGGCAATGCGATTTCTCACCGCCTTCTTCGCCGCCAATGAGGGCCGAGAGCTGACGCTCGACGGCAGCCCGCGAATGAGGCAACGCCCCATCGGAGTGCTTGTCGAGGCCCTGCACCGGTTAGGCGCCGACATCAGCTACCTCAATGCCGAAGGCTTTCCGCCACTGCTCATCAAAGGCCGACGGCTTGCCGCCACAGCCCAACCGCTGAAAATCGACGCAAGCGTCAGCTCGCAGTATATCTCCGCGTTGCTGATGATTGCCCCGGCGGTGGCGGGAGGCTTGACGCTGGAACTAACCGGCGAAGCGGCCTCCGAGCCGTATATCGCAATGACAATCGGGCTGATGCGCTTGTATGGTGCCACGGTGAGCCGTCAGGGAGCCACTATCAGTGTGGCCGAGGGTGAGTACACGGCCGCCGACATTGAGATAGAAGCCGACTGGAGCGCCGCCTCTTATTGGCTCGCGATGAAGGAGTTGCTGCCCGGCTCGGAAATCGACCTGCAGGGGCTTCGCGCCGATAGCTTACAAGGCGATAGCCGCATCGTGGAGCACCTTAAAGCGATGGCAGCGCGCCCCGACGTGCTCCGCCTCGACTTCAGCGACACCCCCGACGTGGCCCAGACGATGGTCGTGGCCGCCTGCGTGGCCGGGCAGCCGTTCCGCTTCACCGGCCTGCGCACCTTGCGCATCAAAGAGACCGACCGCCTCGCCGCCCTGCAGTGCGAGC
Source organism: uncultured bacterium (assembly GCA_946184715.1). Lineage (GTDB taxonomy): Bacteria > Bacteroidota > Bacteroidia > Bacteroidales > Muribaculaceae > CAMHGU01. Next base: position 5,038 of record CAMHGU010000093.1, read on the forward strand.
TACGCAAGCTCGGCTACCCCCTCGCCATTGAGCACGATAGCGTAATCAGCTGGGACGGAACCCAATACAATGCGCTCCCCCACCCCGTCATCGCCACCTATGCCGACCACCGCATGGCCATGGCTATGGCCTTAGCCGCTATCAGCCGCCCCGGTCTCGTAATTGCCGACGCACAAGTGGTCACCAAGTCCTACCCCGACTTCTGGCAGCAGCTGCAGCGCGCAAGCATCACGGTGGCCTTCGCTTAAGACGCTCACAATCCCTTATTTGCATATTTTTGCTACCGCGCTGCAATATTCGGGCTGTTTTGCAGTTATTAATTGTAGCAACAATAAATTATGGCTATGAACAACCATTTCCTACGCATATCTCTGGCAGTGTTTCTCACGGCAGCAACGCTCTTTACAGCGTTAGCCGATGAAAACACCTCCAAAAACGAGTTCAACCCCATCACCACCGGTGTGGCTTCGCTCAGCATCGCCCCCGATGCCCGCGGTGCCTCGATGGGTGATATCGGCGCCTCGACCGACCCCGATGTGAACTCGCAATACTGGAACCCGTCGAAATACGCCTTTGCCTACAGCTCGGCCGGTGTGGGTATCTCCTACACCCCGTGGCTCCGCAAACTCGTCAACGACATCTTCCTGGCCAACGTGGCCGGTTACTGGAAGATGGGCTCAGGCGACAACCAAGCGCTCGCCGGCTCGCTCCGCTACTTCTCGCTCGGTGAGGTGCAATTCACCGATGAGGGCGGCGGCAGTATGACCACCATCAACCCCTACGAGCTGGCATTCGACCTCAGCTACTCGCGCAAGCTCTCCGAGAAGTACTCGATGGGCGTGGCACTGCGCTACATCTACTCCAACCTCGGCTTCACCAGCTCCTACACCGGCGACCTCAACAAAGGCGCCTCGGCCTTCGCCGCCGACATCGCGGGTTACTTCACCTACTACCCGATGATAGGCCGCTCAGAGTGCCAGTGGTCGTGGGGCTACAACATCAGCAACATCGGTTCCAAGCTCTCCTACAATGGCGGCAACGACGTGGCTTTCATTCCCACCAACCTTAAGCTCGGTACCACCTTCGCCTTCCCTCTTGCCGACTACCACACCCTGGCCGTATCGCTCGACCTCAACAAGCTGCTCGTCCCCACCCGCCCACGCCGTAGCGACTACGAAGAGGGCGCCGAGGGCGACCAAGCCTATGAGGACGCGCTCCAGAAGTGGAAAGATATGTCGCCCATCACGGGTATCTTCAAGTCGTTTACCGACAAGCCCAACGGCTTCAAAGAGGTGCTCCAGGAGATTAACATCTCGGTGGGTCTCGAGTACAACTACAACCAGCAGTTCTTCCTCCGCGGCGGCTACTTCCGCGAGCACGCCAACAAAGGTAACCGCCAGTACTTCGGGTTCGGCGCCGGGTTCTCGCTCAATGTGGTTCGCCTCGACGCGGCCTATATGATTGCCACGGCGCAGACTTCGCCGCTCGACCAGACGCTCCGCTTCACCCTCACCTTCGATATGGACGGCCTTAAGGAGCTGCTCGGCCGCCGTCGCCGCTAATCGCGATTTTCTCATCTCTCTTTATATATAGTTAGTTATGGCAGCGCCCTTTCGCATAGGTCTCGGATTTGACGTTCATCGCCTTGTGGAAGGGCGCGAGCTATGGATAGGCGGGGTTAAGATACCTTATGAGCGCGGGCTCCTTGGCCACTCCGATGCCGACGTGGCCATTCACGCCCTCTGCGATGCCCTCCTCGGCGCCGCCGCCCTGCGCGACATCGGCTACCACTTTCCCGACACCGACCCGCGCTACGCCGGCATCGACAGCCGCCTGCTCCTGCGCCACGTGGCCACCCTGCTGGCCGACCACGGCTGGGCCTTCGGCAACGCCGACATCACCATCTGCGCCGAAGCCCCCAAGATGAACCCCCACATTCCCGCCATGCAGCAACAGCTCGCCGAGTGCCTCGGCTGCGACCCTGCCGACATCTCCATCAAAGCCACCACCACCGAGCGCCTCGGCTACACCGGCCGCGGCGAAGGCATCGCTGCCTACGCCACCGCCCTCATCACCCGCCCATAACCTCCCCAATAGGGATTATCACCAGTCAATTTTGAAATCATTTTTAAGATATTTCGGCGGCATAGCCGCATCCTTGTAACGACATTGCGCTCCTGCAAACCGAAGCCGCGGCATCGGCAGGCGATGTCGCGGCTCCTTGTTGTTGCAAGTGATTTGAGTTGCTCTTACTACTTGCCCATTTCGGCGCGGATGCTGTCGGTGTCAACACCGAGGTCCTTGGCCATGTCTTCAAGGCCGGCGGTGCTCTTCTGCATCTTGTACAGGTCCTCAAGGATTTCGGCCATACCGCCGGTAGTCTTGTCGTCGATCATCTTGGCGAGGTTGTCACCGGCGAGTTCTTTGGCCTTCTCGTAGTAGCCCATGAAGCGGCTTTCTTTGCCGATACTGCTCATATCATCGGCTTCGATGGCCATATAGGCGATAGCCATGTCGATAGCGGCATCGGCATCTACATCGTAGCCGTGAGCATCGAAGTAAGCGTCGGCAAGGGGCTTGGCCTCTTTGGCGTCGTTGGAGGCCTTTACCATGATTTTTCCGGTCTCAGTGCTCGGTCCGCAAGCGGCCATCATCATAGCTACCACAGCGAGGAGCATCAGGTTCAGGGTTTTCTTCATTTCAGTTAGTTTAGAGGTTAATAAATAGTGTTAATAAAAGGTCTTTTCTTCAAGGCGCTTCGGCGCCTTCAGCACCACAAATATAGCAATATTTCGGATAACCGCCACACTTTCAGCAGAAAAATGCGCAAAAAAATCGCTCGCTATGCTCCACAGCCTCGTAGTGGCGTGCTCCTCCGGTAAAAAGGCAGCCGCCCCGGGGAGGCGGAGCGGCTGCTGAAGAAATTTATTGGTATCTCCGCGAGGAGATAATTGGGGCTTGTGATTACTCTCCCGAAAGTACCATCTCGAGGAGGGCCGAAACGTCGTTGCCGTCAACGGAGTTGTCGCCAGTGATGTCGGCCGCAGCTTTCTGAGCATCGTTGACACCGCCGGAGAGCACCATCTCGAGGAGAGCCGACACGTCGTTACCATCGATAGCGTCGTCGCCGTTGATGTCGCCCTTAGCTCCGGGCTCAGTGGTGAAGAATACCGAAGCGGCCCAGTCGGTAGCGGCGCCGCGCCCCATCTCAGGCAGGTTGCCTTGCACTTGCACCTCGTAGCGAGTGCCGGCGGCGAGGCCGCTGAGCGCGTAGGGACTGGTGGCATTGTTGGCGGTTACCCATTCGCCGGCGGGAGTGTCGGCTCCGTAGCTTACCCACACATCATCGATGTTGAGGCGGAACATATCGGAGCAGTCGAAGTGACGGAATGCTATGCAGCCCGTCTGGCCGGCAAATTGCGAGAGGTCGAAGCTATATTCGGTCATCTCGCCGGTAGCTTCAATAGTGTCGGAAAGCAGCTTGAAATCATCAA
>CAMHGU010000094.1 GCA_946184715.1 uncultured bacterium
CTCAGGGTATCTGATTATGGCAAACAATGGCTAACTTTACGGCTGTGGAACAACTGATGCACTATATATGGCAACACCGGCTGTGGGACCCTGCGGGGCTTACCACAGTGGATGGCCGTCGCATCAAGGTCATTGACCCCGGCTTGCACAATACCGACCAGGGCCCCGACTTCTTCAATGCCAAGATAGAGATCGATGGCAAGCTCTGGGCCGGCAATGTGGAGATTCACGTGCGCGCTACCGATTGGTATCGGCACCATCACGACCGCGATATGGCCTACGACTCGGTGGTGCTCCACGTGGTGGGGCGCGACGATTGCGCCGTCACCCGGGCCAATGGTGATGTGATACCGCAGTGTGTGATGCCGGTGTCGCCGCTCTTTGCCGAGCGCTTTGAGCAGCTCACCTCGCGGCAGCAGGAACTGCCGTGCGGCCCGCAACTGGCCGGCATACCGTCGCTTACCGTCACCGAATGGATGGAGGCGCTCGCCTTTGAGCGGCTGCACGGCAAGGTGGAGCGTATCAATCAATTCCTTGAGGCATTCGGCGGCAGCTGGGAGGACGCTACCTATGTGCTGCTGAGCCGCAACCTCGGCTTCGGCATCAACGGCGAGGCGTTTGAGCGCCTTGCGCGGCGCACTCCGCTGCGTATTCTCCGACGGCACAGCGACTCCAGCACCCAGCTCGAAGCCATACTCTTCGGACAGGCCGGACTTCTCAACCCCATCTATTACCCCGACGACGCCTACTATCAGCAGCTCTGCCGCGAGTACGCCTTTCTGGCCCATAAATACGATCTTCACCCTATGGAGAGCGCCAATTGGCGGTTCTTCCGTATCCGTCCGCAGAATTTCCCGCACCGGCGCATAGCGCTGCTGGCGCGCTGCGTGGAGGGCGGATTCTCGTTGCTGCGCGACATCGTGGAGGCTCCCGACGCCGATGCCGTGCGTCGGCTCTTCGACCGCCAGCTCACCGGCTACTGGCAGCAGCATTTCACCTTCGGCTCGGCCACCGGCGGTATGCTCAAGGCTCTCAGCGCTGCCTCGGTCGATATCCTGCTTATCAACACGGCGGCTCCGCTCATCTACGCCTACGGTGAGGCTACCGACAATTATGCCGTGACCGAGCGGGCTATCGCCCTTCTCGAAGCCACGCGCCCCGAGCGCAACAGCATAGTGCGGCTCTTCGAGTTTTACGGCATCAAGGCCGACAGCGCGCTGCGCTCCCAGGCGCTGATACAGCTGCGCCGCAACTATTGCGAAGCCCGCAAGTGTATCTTCTGCCGATTCGGCCACCGCCTCCTCGCCGCCGCCAAGCCCTGACCGCCCCCGCTCACGATTTCGACAGCCATATGGACTGATAGCTTTTGGTTTCTACGCTAAAGGATTTTAGCGCGGAGGGGCGGAGGGCGCGGCGGCGGGTGAATACGAGAGAGGCGCAAAGCCTTCCGAGCTATGCGCCTCTCTATGCTGATGGGGTAGGGTGGGTTACTTCACCATACGCTTGCGGCCGTTTTCGATGACGATGCCGCGGTAGTCGCGGCTTACGCGCTGGCCGTTGACGTTGTAGCGAGCTGCATCGCTGCCACCATCGACGTTGATGCTCTCGATTCCGGTAGATGATTCAAACGTGGCGTTGACCGTAACGTCGGCATCGGGCATATCGAAGTAGTAGGTGGAGTCGTCGATTTTGGTGACGGTGATCCCGTTGCCGCCGCGCTTCAGTGGCGCTATGCCTTGCGGCTCGTTGCCCTCTTGGCCCATCGTCACGCTAATCTCTTTGAGCGCGAATCCTTCGTCGGGCGTCACGGTGAGGGTCACCAGACGGTCGCCGGTGTAGAAGTTGCACAGCTCTTTGTCGGCCTCAACGGTGCCGTTCTCAATGCCGGTGCTGACGGCGATGGCGCCGGCCGGACGAATCAACGCGCTGGCGATATTGTCGACAGTGGCGAGCGTAGAGCTGCTTTCGATAGCGAACGATTTGCTGAATGTGATAGAGCCGCTGTCGTAAAGGCCTGCCACATTGATATAGTCGCTATTGGCGTCGGTCCAGCCGAGGCGGATAAAGTCGCTATAGGTAGTTTGGGCGGGATTGTTCGCATTGCCGATAGCGTTGTAGCATCCGTTGCCGGGCTGGGCGGTTACCTGGCCGCCGGTGATGGTGATGGCGCCGCTGGTGCCGCCATTGCCGATGGAGCCCCATACACCACCGCCGCCGATGCCGGGGCTGTTGCCGCCGCCGTTGGCATGGACGATGCCGCCGCTGATGGTGATTTCGAGAGCGCTATAGCCGTCGCTGCCGCCTATGCCGGCACCGCCGTTGTTTCCGCCGCCATTAGCGGTAATGTTGCCGCCGGTGATGATGATGTGGCCACCGCCGCCGTAGTCGCCGCCGCCGATACCGGCCGACCAGTTGCCGCCGGTGGTGTAAATATCACCGCCGTGGATATATATGTAGCTTTCCTCGGCCATACTTTTACTTTCCTGGCCGGAGCCGATGCCGGCAGCTTTGTTGCCTTTGATGGAGAGGTCGCCGCCGTTGATGGTGATGGTGCCGTGGGTGCGGCCTTTTTCACCGCCTATGCCGGCACATCCCGAGGCCGGGTCATCGACGACGAGGCTACCCATACCCTCGCCCTCGCTCTGGGCGTAGATGGTGAGCGAATTGGGCTCACGGTCGTAATAATTGACCCGAATACCCTTTGAGGCGGTGAACTTAACGCCGTCGGCAAGAATCAGGTGCGCGTCGCCTATCACGGTGATGGGCTGGCCAACCCAGGTGTCGGCGTTCACCACCCACCAGCCGGCGTCGAGCACAGTTTTGTTGGTGGCAACCACGCGGTAACTGTCGCAGGTGGCTTCGCTGAATGAGCCTTCGGCATAGTCGAGATAAGTCACCGGGCCGAAGATTGTGAACGGCAGCTCGCGGCTACCGCCGTAGTTACCTGTGCCCTCTACGGTGATAGTGTAGTCGCCGGGCTCAACGCATCCCTCGCTGTAGCTGAGCGTGTAGTCGGTGCCGGCCACAAGCCTGTAGTCACCATAGTCCAGCACCGGCTCAGGATGGATGGGAGTGTCGGTCGGGCCGTACTTGCTTGTGTAATCGAGCTTGATTTCGCTGTCGTCAATGCTGCGCGGGGTGATGTTGAAGAAGGCGGATAGTGCGCCGTAATACATTCCTTGGCCGATTACGGTGGCCATAGCCTCGCCTGCATTGACGTTGTCGGTCCACTCCACTGTGTAGTTGACATCGGGAGTCAGCACTTGGTCGCCCACCCTTACAAGCAGCTCGGGCTCTTGAGCGTTCTTGTTATAGACCACATCGGCAATCGGGTCGATAGTGCCATCGGCACTCAGGTTCACTTGGCTATCGACGTGGAGGCCGGTTATGGTCACGTCGTCGTCGAAGTCGCTCAGCACGTGGTCGCCGGTCATTGTAGCCGGGTCGGAGATTTTACCGTTGCTTACCACGTAGTGGTCGAAGAATTTGCCTTCGGGCAGGGCGTAGTCGAGAGCGACAGTGGAGCCGCTGGCGTAGTAATCCTTGCCGTTGTAGGTTACACTGGGCGTGCCGGCTATAGTAACGTTCTCGCCGGCCGCGAGTTGCGCCACAAACGCCGCGTTTCCGGTCTCGCCCATAGCCTCGGTGTAGTAGCAGCGGGTGACAGTCGATGGGGTGTTGCGGCTGAAGGTGTGGCAGTCGTCAGTGTTGATGGTGATCTCTTCGGGAATGAAGAGGCAGTCGGTGAAGTTGACGGTACTGCTCTTCCAGCCCACAAAGCCGCCGCAGCTATAGGTGTTGCTGCCCAGCAGCTTGCCGGCGAATACGCAGTTGGTCAGCGAGGTGGTGTTTTGTACCACAGCCACCAGTCCGCCGTGGGTGCCGTCGCCTTTGACGGTAGAAGTGATTGCCACTTTGCTCACGCAGTTGGTGAGAGTGCAGTTGCCAAATGCTTGCGCGATGAAGCCGGCGGCATATTTCGCCGAGGTGGTGATGGTGCCGTCAACGGTCAGGTTGCTGATGGTGGCGCCGTCGGTGTAGCGGAAGGGAGCCGTCAACTCCTTGGTGGTGTTGTAGGCCACTGTCAGGGTGTGACCTTGGCCATCGAAAGTGCCGGCATATTTCGCCGTGTTGCTGCCGAGCATAGGCGAAACGGCAACGAGTTGCACATCGGCCGTGAGCTTGGCGTTGGCAGTCGGGGTATCGTCAACAATTTGCTTGAATTCGCTCCAGTCGGTTTCGTTGCCTATCAGATAGTTGCCGGCCTCATCGGTTTGGATGCTTAAGTCGTCGAAGTAGGCGGTCAGCGTCAGGTCGGCAGTCACCGGCGTGGCGAAGTTGTAAGGTTGCGTAGCGTCGGTCGTGTACCAGTATTTGAATGACTTACCCTCTTTCACTGGGCGAGAGGGCTCGCCCACGGTGTTGCCGTAAATCACCACTCGCTTGGCGTACTGCACACCCTCAACCATAAACACCACGTTGTGGGTTTCGCCGTCGAACGGGTAGATGGTTTTGTCGTTAAGGTCGCTCTCGGCGGTTACAACCTCCTCCTGGTCCTCAAAGAAGAATATGTTGTTGACTGTAATGTTGGCCTTGACTGTCGACATATAGATATAGTCGGCCGGGTTGCGCCAATCGAGGGTGAGGGCGGCTGGCTCGCCGTCGCGGCCGGTGTCCCAGCCCGAGGTGCCCGGGCCTACGCCGTAGCCGTCTTCACCGCCGCGTGCTTCCACGGTGCCGCCGTTGATGGTGACGGTGCCGCCATCGCCACCGGTAATCTGATCGTTGGAGCTGTAGCCGCCCCCGCCTATGCCGGCGCCGCCATTGTCGCCGCCGGTGGCATTGACGTGGCCGCCGTTGATGACGAACGTGCCGGCATTGCCGTATTTGCCGCTCCAGTAGCCGTTGCCGCCGCCACCGATGCCGGCTGCGTATTGTCCGCCTTTGGCCACCACGTTGCCGCCGTTTACTTCGATGGTGCCGGCCGAGCCGTGGATGTTGCCGCCGATGCCGGCCTCGTTCTCGCGAGCGGCGATGGCGTTGAGCGTGGCGTTGTCGCCCGGCTGCGCGTAGATGTGCAGCTCGTGGTCGACATCAACATAGATGCCTTTATTGGCATTGAGCGTGGCGCCGTCGAGCAGCACGAGATGGACTGCTCCGTTGATCGTGATACGGTTCTCGTAGTTCACTTCGCCGTCGACCACCCACCAGCCGCCGGTTAGCTCCGTTTGGTTGGTGAGAAGCGTGTAGCTGCCGTCGGCAAGCGTAGCTTCGACGCCTTCGGCATTGACATAGGTAACATCCTGCGCGCGCATCGCCGGCGCTATCATTGCCAGCGTCGCGAGCAGCATTGTCAACAGGCTTTTGCATAGGACTTTACTCATAGGTCGCTAATTAGTTATGAATTAGAATTAAAATGGGATTAACAGCGCAAATTTACGAAGATTTAGGGAATTTGACAACCCGAAATTTCGTAATCTTAGTGGAGCATTAGCTTGGCTAATCTTACTTGAGAAGCGCCGAAATGGTGAATTGCCGCTCAGATGGAGCGAAGGTTTTGAATTGACGTGTTATTTTAGTAACTTTGCAGCTGAAAATTAACCGGCCATGGATTTCGTATATCTGATAATAGCGATAGTGGTGTTTACGCTCTTCAGCAGCGTTGCCGATTCGGCCAAAAAGAACAAGCAGAAGAAGCCGAGCCAGCCGTCCAAGCCGTTAGGCTTGCCGATGAGCGATATCGAGCAATGGTATCATGACACTGCCAATCAGGGGCAGATACCGCCCGAGCAGCGCCACCCGGAGCCCACGCCCGAGCGCCCGGTGTGGACCCATGAGGGCGAGTCGTCGATAGGCACGGCCAGCTTTGCTCCGCAAGGCCTCAGCGATGCCGCTATGGCTGCTGTCGATGAGCCGGCCGAGCGCAACCCGCTCCTGCCCGCTGATGCCGACGACTGGCGCAAGGCCATAATTTTCAGCGAAATATTGAAACCCAAGTACTAAACATAGCAATAAAGTAATATAGTATGGCATTTCCATTTATGACGGCTCAGGAAGCCGCACAATTCGTCAACAATGGCGACACTCTCGGATTCTCGGGATTTACTCACGCCGGTGTGCCCAAGGTGGTTCCGGCAGCTTTGGCTGAGCGTGCTCACGCTGAGCACGAGGCAGGGCGCGAATTTCGTGTAAATGTATTCACCGGCGCCTCGACCAATCCGTGGCTCGACGATGCTTTGGCAGCCGAGAAGGCTATCAATCGCCGTATGCCCTATCAATCCACCAAAGGCGTGCGCGCCGCCATCAACGCTCTCGAGGTCAACTATGCCGACCTCCACCTCTCGGAGATGGCCCAAATGACCCGCTACAACTTCTTCGGCAAGGTAGATACCGTAATCATCGAAGCGCAAGACCTCAACGAGAAGGGCGAGATAGTGCTCGGCACCGGTGTGGGCAACGTTGAGACCTTCGCCAATATGGCATCGAAGATTATAGTGGAAATCAACCATACTCTCTCGCCCGGAATGCGCGGCTTGCACGACATCTATATGCCGCTCGACCCGCCTTATCGCCGCGAGATACCTATCTACAAGCCCAGCGACCGCATCGGCCACGAGCTGCTCAAGGTTGACCCCAAGAAGATTGTAGCCGTGGTGGATAGCCACAACTTCGGCGACGTTCACGCTTTCACCGCAATCGACGAAGCTACGGCGCAGATAGGCCACAACGTGTGCGACTTCCTCGCTCGCGAGCTTCGCGAAGGCCGCCTGCCCAAGGAGTTCCTGCCGCTGCAGTCGGGCGTGGGCAACATTGCCAACGCCGTGCTCGCCGGCCTCGCCGAGTCGAAGGAGATTCCGCCTGTGCAGATGTACACCGAGGTGGTTCAGGATATGGTGCTCGACCTGATGAAGAAAGGCCGCTGCACATTTGCCAGCACCTGCTCGCTCTCGCTTAGCAACGACGCCCTCAAAGCGTTCTTCGACGATATCGACTTCTACCGCGACAAGCTGATACTCCGCCCTGCCGAGTTGAGCAACAACCCGGAGGTTATCCGCCGCTTGGGCGTCATCTCGATGAACACCGCCCTCGAGGCCGACATCTACGGCAACATCAACTCCACCCACGTGCTCGGCACTAAGATGATGAACGGCATAGGCGGTAGCGGCGACTTCACCCGCAATGCCTACGTGTCGATATTCTCCTGCCCGTCGATTACCAAGGGCGGCGCCATCAGCAATATCGTGCCTATGGTATCCCACGTGGACCACTCGGAGCACTCGGTCGATGTCATCATCACCGAGCAAGGCGTGGCCGACCTCCGCGGCCTCTCGCCCGTGGAGCGCACCGCAAAGATTATCGACAACTGCGCCCACCCCATGTATCGCGACCTGCTTCGCGAGTATGTGCGCCTTGCCAACGGCGTGAACCACACGCCCCACGTCCTCGGCGCTGCGCTGGCCTTCCATCGCGAATTTCTCGCCTCGGGCAATATGGCCAATACCGACTTCAATCGCTACATCTGATATAATGAACTGGCAATCCACCGGGTTAGTAACCCGATTGACCGATACCTTGACAAGCCTCGCCACCGAGCGAGGCTTTCTCGATGGCGAGCTGATTAAGGTTGACGACCTGGAGCAGTGCTGGCAGCGCTCCGCGCCGCAGTACCTTGCCGACGCTGTGCCCGAAGTGGCCCATTATCCCACCGTGGCGGTGGCTTGGGCCGCGTTCTTCGGGCTCGGCGCCGCCAAGCTCTGGGACTCGATGTGGGACTACGTGAAGGATAAAGAGGACCTGTATGTGTTCATACGCGACGTGCGTGGTTTCGACGCTATGGACGACTACGTCATCGAAGGCCTGCTGATGCTCCGCCCATCTAATCCCACACGCGCCGAGCAGCTGACGTCGCTGCTGCAGGAGGCCGCCGAGACTGCCATCACCCTAATTCGCAAGGAGCAGCTGGCGCCGCAGTCGCCCGAGGCTTATTACGCCTTTGCCAAGACCTGCGAGGTGATGTTCCGCCTCGGCGTAGCAATCCAGATGCGCGCTATGGGCTACAAATACCACCGTATGGAGGTGGGCCTCAACTGACGCGGTTATGGCTGTGATTCAAGCGGAACTACGACTTAGTGCGCGCCCGGCAGGGTGCCATCTTGTGACGGCCGAGGTGATGGCTCAGCTGCCACCACTGCCCGAGGCCGGATTGCTACACCTTTTTATAAAGCACACCAGCGCTGCCCTTACGCTCAACGAGAACGCCGACCCCGACGTGCGTCACGACCTCACCCGTGCCCTCGATTTCGTGGCTCCCGAGCGCCAGCCTTTCTATCGCCACACCTTTGAAGGCGATGATGATATGCCGGCTCACGTGAAATCCTCGCTCGTGGGCAGCTCGATTACTATCCCCATCAGCAATCATCGCCTGGCCTTGGGCACATGGCAAGGCATCTACCTCTGCGAGTTCCGCACCCACGG
>CAMHGU010000095.1 GCA_946184715.1 uncultured bacterium
ATAGATTAGCTTAGTAATTGATCCTTCTGAATCTCTGGGAGAATTCTCCCAGTCAGTATCATTGAAACTCTCGGAAGTCCAAGTTCCCACCCACGGGTCTTGACTATGTGCCATTGGAGCTGATAAGCCCCAAATTATACAAACGAATAATACAATCGCTTTCTTCATAGATCAATATTTTGTTAGTTTATCGGTAAAACCGGGGCCAAAATCCGTATCTGTATCAGCATAGGTTAATGCTGTTCCCAAGTAATAGTAAGTATGCATCTTTATCATTTTGCGTACTGGCGCTTTGTCGGATAAGGTAATAGAAGCTGTATAATACACTACCTCTCTATCGTATTTATATCGTCCGCTTGTCGGATAGCCAGGGTCTGCATTGTTGTCCCTTTCATCATAATAATACTCCCAACCTTTTCTATTTAGCTCAGGGCGCTTGTCATACTTTACTACATAGGTGAATACAATGCCGTTTGATGTCTCTTGAAAATCTACGATCTCCTTTATTATATTAGGATTTAAGATAAAACTATATCTTCCATTACTAAAAGATATATCCACATACCATCCTCCTTCTCCCCACTTCCACTTACCTACGAATTTCGCTGAGTTTCTACTCTCTGTCTCGTTTTCTACAGAGTTGACTGGCACCTCGCATTTGTAGGTTTTGCCGTTTATCGTTACATAGTATGTCTGGGAATCTTTATGCCATTGGGTGGCGTAAAATTGCCCTTGATATTCTACTCGATAGATAAGCTTCTTTGCTATTTCTCTGACATACAATTTCGCGTTAATTGGGCTTGTGTCCGAGGAATAGGTGGCTAATGTCGTTTCGCCAAGAAGAATCCAATCGTCATTTACTTCGGTGTAAGTATTGCCTCTTTCTTTCGGAGATGAAGAGGGGCGAGAATACGCCGTCATCGCATTTATGAATGACAGGCATGATAAAATAGCGATAAGAAAAGTACGTTTCATATTTCCTTTTTATTTGCATTTTACACTTTTCGGGCCTCCCGGGCAAAACGGTTTGGCACATATAAACGCACACGGCGCAGACCTCCATTTCCTCTTGCAGGCCTACCACAGCCCTTATAATCCAATGGAAAGTCTTCGCCGTTAGAGCGCGCACTCCTTGGATTATAAGTTTGCTCGATAATTCCAGTTTCGAGGTGGTAGTTCGCAAGAGGAAAGTAGAGCAAATAAAAAGTCGTGTATTCCTTGAATATCAACCGCGCATGGCTGGCATAGGAACACATCGCAAATCTACAACTTATTTCAAACAAATGCAAGCGAACCCCGAAAAATCGTATGCAACTATTCAGATAGTCAACGCTTTGAGCCGCCTATGGCGAGAAATCTTTCAAATCGTGACAAATCAGCACATTAGCCGGCTGGACGCGGGTGGGGCGTGGGCGGGGATTAAAGACAACTATGACAACAAAGATAAAGTTGTTACTGTTGTCCCTGTTGTTTTTAACTTCCTCGGCGGGCGGGGATGAAGCGAACCACAAATCAAACGAATTGAACTGTTTTCGTAACTATATCTTAGCCCACCACATTGCAGCTAATGGCTACGTATGTGCTTAATCGTCAGGAATGGCTTTTCGGGAGGCGGTTTTTAGGGTACCACGGATTTCATTTTCGGGCGAAAAAAGAGGTGGGCCGGCGGGGCGGCTCACCTCTGGGTATGGGTGGTGGAGGTGGTTATTTCTTGGCGGGGGGCTCGTAGGCCATGTGGACTTTCTCCCAGGAGATGGTGCCGTCCTCGGCTACTTTGACGCGCACGAGGTAGTCGCCGGCCTTGGGGTTGTTGGCCTCGCACATAGAGTCGAGGGTGAGGTATTTGCAACCGCCGAAGGTGTGCTCGTCCCAGGCGTGGACGTGGCCGCAGAATGCGTAGTCGATGCTCCACTCGTTGAATTGGTCGATGAGGTAGTAGAGCTCTTCGCGGGGGAAGGTGGAGGCAAACTGCATGAAGTTGGGGCGGAACAGGTTGGTGTGGGTAAAGGCGAAGGCGTTGCGCACGTTGAAGCCTTTGATGACGGTGTCGAGGAGGCCTTCTTCGATAAGCTCTATCTGCTTGGCGCCGAGGGTGCCGCTGGCTGAGTCGAGGAAGAAGAACACATCGACTTCTTTCTTATCGGGGTCGCCCACGTGGATTACGAAGGAGTAGAAGGAGGTGTGGAAGAGGTCGGCCCAGAGTGCCCATCCGTTGTGGGTGATGTCGTGGTTGCCCACCACGGGGAAGAAGGGGAACACGATCTCGTCGCGATAAAACTCCTCGCCGTTCTCTTTGCTGCGGTACACGAAGTCGTTGATTCGGTCGAAGTACTTATCGATGTACATATCTTTGAATGTCTCGATAGTGTTGGCCAGGTGGATGTAGTATTCGGGCTTGGTGTCGGCGATGTCGCCGAGGTGTGCCCAGAACATATCGTCGTTGTCGAGGCCGTTTTGGAAGTATTCGGCCATACGCATAGTGTCGGTAGTGACGTGGCTATCGGCGCCGATGAGGAATGAGTAGCTTTCGGCGTAGGCAGTGCCTTCGATGATCTCTTGCTTGTGCTGGCGGAAGTAGAGTTCGGACATCTTGACGCGGTCGTCGACGGCGGTACCGGCCATAAGGACGCCTTGGGGGCTCACTTTGTCGCAGGCTACGCTGAGGAGCACGAGCAGGGCGAGCAGGGTGGTTTGTAATATATGTTTCATAGTTGACGGGTTACCAAACGTATTTAACTCCTAATTTTCCTGATGTCTCGTAGCGGCTGGCAAGCTGGCTGATGGAGCCGGCGGGGCGGATGTTGAGCTCGCCGAAGAGGCGCATATTGAGTGGTAGGGGCGCGTAGAAGCGTATGCCCCAGTTGATGTTCCAGTTCTCGTAGTAGTAATCGTCGTAGTTTCGGAAGAAGAGGCCGATGTTCCAGTTGCTGGAGCGGGGACGGATGCTCACTCCGGCGCCGAAGGTCAGGGTCAGCGGCTCGGTGGCTCCGTCGCCGCGCACGCTGTAGTTGATGTAGGAAAGGCCGAGGCGCACGTCGAAGCACGGGCCTTCCCACGTGGCCGAGAGGTTGGTGTCGAACTCGTTGGCTCCGGCAAAGTGGTAGCGGTTGTAGAGCATCTGACCGGAGAAGTAGAAGTTGAATTTCCACACAGGCAGGCGGTAGGCGCCCGAGGCGGCGATGCTGAAGAGCGGCTTCCCGAATTGCTGCTGCATAGAGCCGGTGACCGACCAGCGGGAGGTGATGTGGCGCACGTAGGTGGCCGACAGGCCTCCGAAGCCTCGGGTGATGACGTTGTTGCCCGCCATCACGTAGCCCGCTATCTCATTGCGGTGCTCGCCGTCGAATCGGTGGTCGCCGCAGTAGGAGTGTACTTGGGCCATCGACGTCAAGCTCGCAGCTGCGATGAGCAGGGCAATAAGCTGTCGTTTCATTGTATTTGTAATGAGTAAAAATTAATAAGTCAATTACAGGTCGTCGTAATAAATACGGCACAAATTTAGGGAAAATATTCCAATCGTTAAGTATATTGCGCCAATAATTTGAAGGCCTGTAATCGAGGGGCTCCGCAGCCGGCGCTGCTGAACGCCGGTTGTGGGCTAACGGGAGCTTGCGAGGCTTTGCCGGCGGCGGTCAGCCCTCGGCGTCGAGGGCCGTGACGGCCTGGCGCAGGGTGGTGAGGCGGCGCAGCAGGCCTTCGACTTTACTGAGCGGCAGCATATTGGCGCCGTCGCTCTTGGCCTGCGACGGGTCGGGGTGGGTCTCCATAAAGAGGCCGTCGGCTCCGGCGGCGATGCCGCAGCGGGCTATGGTCTCGATCATCTGCGGCAGGCCGCCGGTGACGCCGCTCGTGGTGTTGGGCTGCTGGAGCGAGTGGGTCACGTCGAGCACCACGGGGGCAAACTGCCGCATAGTGGGGATGCCGCGGAAATCGACAATCAGGTCGTGATAGCCGAACGACGAGCCGCGGTCGGTGATCAGCACATCGTCGCAGCCGGCGTCGCGCACCTTCTGCACGGCAAATTGCATAGCCTCGGGCGAGAGGAATTGGCCTTTCTTCACGTTGACGGCGCGCCCCGTGCGAGCCGCGGCCACCAGAAGGTCGGTCTGCCGGCACAGGAACGCCGGAATCTGAAGTATATCGACAAACGGGGCCGCCATCGCCGCCTCCTCGGGCGTGTGGATATCGGTAATCACCGGGATGGCGAACTCCTCGTGGACCTTCCGGAGGATGCTCAGCGCCACCTCGTCGCCGATGCCCGTAAACGAGTCGATGCGCGAGCGGTTGGCCTTGCGGTAGCTGCCCTTGAACACGTAAGGGATGCCCAGCCGCTGCGCCACCGAGGCCACGTGCTCGGCTATCTCGAGCGCCATCTTCTCCCCTTCAATCACGCAAGGCCCGGCCAGCAGAAAGAAGTTGCCCGTAGCCGACCCTCGCAAGTAATCAATCATCTCCGTTTTCATAATATCGCGATTATAGTTTCAATAGAATTAATAGTAGCAATAGAGCCTATGAAGGCAATAGAAAATGTAGGCGCACAGCGCCTTCACAAATATAGTGAAAACCCTTCACACCGCCAAGCTTCGCCCGCGTGGAATGATAATTTTCGGGAGGTGGTTGGGTTAGGGGTGGAGAGATTGGAGGAGGGAGTGGATGGTGAGGGTGGCGGCGAGGGCGGCGGTCTCGGTGCGGAGTCGGCTTGGGCCGAGGGTTACGGGGGTGAAGCCGGCGCTTAGCGCGGCTTTGACTTCTTCGGGAGAGAAGTCGCCTTCGGGGCCTATGAGGATGAGGGCGTCGTGGCCGGCGGGCTTGGGCGCGGCGGGGGCATCTGCGGCCGGGGCTGCGAGCTGGTCTGAGTAATCGGAGTAATCGGAGTAATCTGAGTAATCAGAGTAATCGGACTGGTCGGAGGGGGCGAGGGAGGGTGTGAGGGCGGCAGGGTCGGGCTGGGCTGAGGGGGCGGTGGTGAGGGCTTGGAGGTAGGCTTGGGTGAGGGAGCGGCGGGCGGAGCGGGGGAGGGTGGGGTCGCAGTAGGCGATGTAGCGGCGGCCGGTGAAGGGCATGGCGATGACGTCGGCGATGGGGGTCATGGGGTCGATGACGGGCTTGACGGCTTTGAGCGACTGCTTCATAGCGGCAATGACGATGCGCTCGAGGCGTTCGGTCTTGACGGTGGTGCGCTCGCTGTTGTGGCATCGGATGGGGATGATGCGGTCGATGCCCACCTCGGTGCATTTCTCGGCCATCCACTCGAGTCGTTCCATCATCTTGGTGGGGGCGATGGCTACTACGATGCGGCAGCCCCAGTGGGTCGGCTCGGAGTGGGAGCTGAGGACTTCGAGGGCGCAACGCTTGGGCGAGGCTTGGCTGATGCGGCAGCGGTAGATGGTGCCGCGGCCGTCGATGGCTTCGAGCTCGTCGCCTTCGCGGAGGCGGAGCACGCGCACGGCGTGGGCGGCTTCGTCGGGCGGCAGCTCGCCGGTGGTGGCTATATCAGGGGCGTAGAAGCGATGCATTTTAAGTTTCTAAGGTAACATTATGATTAACAAACGGCTCGTGAGATATCAGCTACTTGCATAGTCGCTACAAGGGTCGCGCTGCGCGCGAGAAATTTCTAAAAAAATATTTTAAAAATAATTTTCAATTCAACGGCTCGTGAGATATCAGCTACTTGCATAGTCGCTACAAGGGTCGCGCTGCGCGCGCGAAATTTCTAAAAAATATTTCAAAAATAATTTTCAATTCAATTGACTTGAGGTCGATTGCTTCGCGAGCCTCATCTATGGGAATGATTGAAAAAGGGGGATGCAGCGATGCGGCGCATCCCCCACGGATGATATCGGTTGTGATTTATTTGGCGAGCTTAGCGGCTTCCTCTTTGCGGGGGTCTTTGAAGATGATGAGGAACGACACAGCCACTACGAGGGCGTAGCTGGCGAAGGTGAGCCAGGAGGTTTGCCAGCCGGCGATTTGAGCCAGCGGCTCGGTCTGGCTATAGACGAAGTGGTTGACAATGGCTTGGGCCGAGAGGGTGCCGATGGTGGCGCCGATGCCGTTGGTCATAATCATAAAGAGGCCTTGTGCCGAGCTGCGGATTGAGGGGTCGGTCTGGGTATCGACATAGAGTGCGCCCGATACGTTGAAGAAATCGAACGCTACGCCGTATACGATGCAGGAGAGGATGAAGAGGGTGACGCCGGGGAATCCGGGGTCGCCAATTCCGAAGAAGCCGAAGCGGAACACCCAAGCGAACATCGACATCAGCATTACGTTCTTGATGCCGAAGCGCTTCATGCAGAATGGGATGAGGAGGATGCAGAGCGTCTCGCTCATCTGCGAGATAGAGATTAGGGCGTTGGGGTGCTGAGCGGCAAAGGCGTCTTTATATTGCTCAATGCTTTCGAAAGCGCTGATGAAGGGGTTGGCAAAGCCGTTGGTAATCTGGAGCGACACGCCGAGGAGCATCGAGAAGATGAAGAAGATGGCCATTTTCTTCTGCTTGAAGAGCGTGAATGCGCGGAGGCCGAGGATATCGACAAGCGAGTTGGAGCCTTTGGCGGTGGAGGTGGGGCACTTAGGCATCGTGAGGGCGTAGAGGGCGAGGACGAGGCTGAGGCCGCCCGACACTACAAACTGCCAGGGGGTGTGCTGCAAGCCGGTGAAGTCGACGGTGAGCATAGCGCAGATGAAGCCGATGGTGCCGAACACGCGCAGCGGCGGGAAGTCCTTGACGGTGTCCATTCCGGCCTTGGTGAGGGCGTTGAAGCCCACGGAATTAGAGAGGCCGATGGTGGGCATAAAGAAGGCCACGCTGAGGGTGTAGAGCGTGAAGAGCGGGGCCATCTGCACGGCGTCGCCGGCCTGATTGGCGTAAAGTCCGGCGGCAATCATAGCGGCGCCGGCGATGATGTGGGAGATACTGAGCACGCGCTGAGCTTGAATCCAGCGGTCGGCCACGATGCCGATAAGCGCGGGCATAAATAGCGATACGATACCTTGCACGGCATAGAACCAGCCGATGTGCTCGCCCATTCCGGCCTTAGCCAGATAGCCGCCCATAGAGGTGAGGTAAGCGCCCCACACGGCAAACTCCAGGAAGAGCATCAGGGCCAGTCGGATGCGAAGATTGAGATTCTTCATAGTAATAGCTTGTTTTAAGGTTTATTTGATTTAGATTATAAAGTCATAATTACAAACGTAATCGCAAATATAGCGAAAAAATGTGAAAATCCACCCACTCCCGTCATTTTTCTGCCGATGGGCGGGCGCAATGCCGCCGGCAACGCCGCCGGCGGCGACACACGGCTCGGCGCGAGAAACGCCGTCATCTCCGGCTCCAGCAGTGCCTTGTTTCCCAAGTACTCTATCACGAATGCTCGATAATGGCCATCATCTCGGCCGGGGTAACAACTATGGGCGTGCGAGGGAAATGCTTGATATTCCCAGTCACCACGTAGGCATCGTCTTTCGACAGCGCCACTTCATAGAACACAACATCTTTTGGGTCGAGGAAATGCTCGCCGGCACTCACTCGCTTTGAGTTCAATCCCCTTGCAACTATAAGGCTGATGATGCCATCTATCAACTCCGATGGGAATCCGAACTTTGCACGTTTAAGCACATTATTGTACTCCGCGATTATTTCGTCATTGTATAGTGGTGTGATTCTCATTTGTGAAAACACCATATCGAGCACACGCGCGGTTGCCGCATCTCGGTTCCTTGTCAGCAATGCCGAGACAATAACGTTGGTGTCGATAACTGCAAATATAGTTGCCATAATACCTAATTGCGTTCATCGGCTTTTTCGCGCGCCAGGCGTATTTCTTCGTTAATCTCGTCAAGAGTCATTTCAGGGAACTTACCCTGCACTGCCATTTCACGCAATTTACGGAATGCTGTGAGGCCGTCAACAGGCTCATTCTCTTGTGGTGCGCTGATTTCAAAGGGGATGCGACGGCTGCGGACCACCGCGTTCACAAAAATGTTCATCGCAGTGTTGGCGCTCATGCCAAACTCCGAACAGAGCTGGTCAAAAATCTGCTTCTGTTTTGAGTCCACACGGACTGTCATTGATACTTGTGCCATAATATCGTTTATTTTAATCACTATGATTGCAAATTTACGCCACTATGATGTAAAATGCAAACATTTTGCCATTAAAATTTTTCGCAATTCAGTTTGCAGGATAAAACGTAGGAAATTAGGGGGAATTATGGGGGAATTTCCTCTAATGTGAATTATTTTATACTGACTTGTCGCGGAGGGCTATCTCGTCGGCGTTTGGCTGAGAGGCGGGATCAGGTGGTGGGGTTGGATTTGGCTTGGATGGCGCGCTGGATTTCGGCGGCGTACTCGTATTTTTCTTGA
>CAMHGU010000096.1 GCA_946184715.1 uncultured bacterium
GCGCATAGTTACCGCAACCGATACGACGGCTATGTGCCCGGCACTCAATTTATGGAGCGCAGCGTGGCCGCCAGGCTGGGTCTTAACCGCAATTGGGGCCATTCCCACCTCTCCTTCTCCCATTATCACAGCACTCCTGGCATTGCCGAAGGCGAGCGCGACCCCGTCACCGGCGACCTCGAGGCCGAGCAATCGCCTAAATCCTACACACCGGGGCTCCCGTTCCAGAAGATTTACCACACTAAGGTGGTGAGCGACAACCTCGTGCGCCTCGCCTCGGGCCGCCTCTCGGCTATCGTAGGGTTTCAGCAGAACCGACGTAAGGAATTTGAGGAGTCGGCGTCAGAACCGGGGCTTAGCTTGCGGCTCAACACCGTCAACTACGACGCGCGCTATGTCCACACCGGCATCGACAGCTGGGAGATAGCCACCGGGGCCAACGGTATGGGGCAGGCTTCAACCAATCACGGCGACGAGTTCCTTATCCCCGACTATAACCTCTTCGACTTGGGCCTCTTCACCACCGCGCGCTTCGACATCGACGACTGGCACCTCACCGGCGGCCTCCGCTACGACCATCGCCGGCTGCATAGCCATCGGCTTATCGACGATGGTGATGTGCGTTTCGACGACTTCAAGCGCAGCTTCAACGGCTTCTCGTGCGGCATCGGCGCCTCGTTTTGCCCATTCGACTGGCTCACTTTCAGAGCCAATATAGCTCACGGCTGGCGTGCGCCGAGCATCAACGAGCTCGCTTCCAATGGCGTGCACGAGGGCTCCCTCCACTATGAGGTGGGCAATCAGGGGCTCTCGCCCGAGAAGAGCTGGCAGTTCGACCTCGGCTTCGACCTCTCGAGCCGCTACGTGGCTTTCAGCCTCTCGGCCTTCGCCAATCTTGTTAACGACTATATCTTCAATCATCGCGTTGAGATGACAATCGACCCCGAGCACCCCACGTATATCTACGATGCCGGAGATGCCCGGCTCCTCGGCTTCGAGGCGTCGCTTGATGTTCATCCCATCCATTCGCTCCACCTCAGCAACTCGTTCTCTTATGTTAACGCTCAGCTGCTGCGACAGCCGGCCGCCTCGCGCTACTTGCCGCTTACGCCCGCGCCGCGCCTTTGCTCGGAGCTGAAATATGAGATTACCCACGGCGAGGCGCACCTATTCCGCAACGCCTACGCTCGTGTGGGAATGCGATGGCATCTGGCTCAAAACCACTTCTATGCTGCCGACGACACCGAGACGGCCACTCCGGCCTATGTGCTCTTCGACCTCGGCATCGGCTCCGATATCCGCTTCGGCAAGCGCGTCACTGCCACGCTCGCCGTCACCCTCGAGAACGTCTTCGATAAGACTTATCAAAGCCACCTCAGCCGCCTCAAATACGCCGACATCAACCCCGTCACCGGCCGCCGTGGCGTCTTCAACCCGGGCCGCAACCTCGCCATCAAGCTCGCTATCCCCCTCAGCTTCTGACCGCCTCCGCCGCCGAGAAGAAATCAAAGCAACATATTCCTGAGTTGGAAGCGAATGTGTTAATTTGAACAAAATTTGAATAATTTCCGCCCGAAGGGCGCCTCTTCTCGCGTTCTGCCCGAAGGGCGCCTCTTCTCGCGGTCCGCCCAAAGGGCGCCTCTTCTCGCGGTCCATCAGTCCTATAAGTCCGTAGAGACCCCTAAGCGAGCCAGGCAAGGTAAAACGAGCAAATCGAACGCCAGTGCCGGGCCGGCGCTTGCATTTTGGCGCGAGAATTACTATATTTGTCAAGTTCTTACCGCGAGCCGCGACCAATGGAAAAGCAGTCGATGATTAAGCGTGTGTATCGGCTTTATGCCGATGGGTTTCGCTCTATGACAATAGGGCGGACGCTCTGGCTTATCATAGCCATCAAACTGGTGATTTTCTTCGCTATCATCAAGCTGTTTTTCTTTCCCGATGTGCTCAAAGAGAATTACGACAATGATGCCGAGCGTGCCGAGCACGTGCGCAGCGAGCTTCTCGGCTCCAAGTCGTAAAGGGCAGTGAATTAAACCGTTAACGCGATATAACACTATGGAAGATTTATCATCAGTAGTCGATTGGTCGAGGGCTCAATTCGCGCTCACGGCCATCTATCATTGGATTTTTGTGCCGCTCACGATTGGCCTCTCGGTCATCGTGGGGGTGATGGAAACTATCTACTACCGCAAGCGCACGCTGCGCTGGCTCAACATCACGAAGTTCTGGATGACGCTTTTCGGCATCAACTTCGCCATCGGTGTGGCCACGGGCATCGTGCTGGAGTTTGAATTCGGCACCAACTGGTCCAATTACAGCTGGTTTGTGGGCGACATTTTCGGCGCGCCGCTTGCCGTGGAGGGCATTCTGGCGTTCTTTATGGAGGCCACCTTCATAGCGGTGATGTTCTTCGGCTGGAAGAAGGTGAGCCGAGGCTTCCACCTTGCCGCCACGTGGCTCACGGCGCTCGGCACCTCGCTCTCGGCGCTCTGGATTCTTGTGGCCAACGCCTGGATGCAGTACCCCGTGGGCTGCAGCTTCGACCCCGACAATATGCGCAACGTAATGGATAGCTTCTGGACGATGGTGCTCTCGCCTATGGCGCTCAATAAGTTTTTCCACACGATAATGAGCGGGTGGACCCTCGGCGCGGTATTCGTGGTGGGTGTCAGCTCGTGGCTGTTGCTCCGTAAGCGCAATGTGGCTTTGGCTGTCAGCAGTATCAAGGTGGCCTCAGTGGTGGGGGTGATTGGCATCGTAGCCACCAGTATTCTCGGCGACACCTCCGCCAAGGTGGTTGCAGCTACGCAGCCTATGAAGCTCGCCGCTATGGAGGGCCTCTACGACGGTAACCGCGCCCAGGAGATTGTAGGGGTAGGGGTGCTGACCCCCGGCAAGCAGCCCGGCGACGACAAGGAGCCGTTCCTCTTCGACATCAGCGTGCCTTACGGCCTCTCTATCCTCGCCACCGGCGACCCTGACGCTTTCGTGCCGGGCATCAACGACATCATCGCCGGCCGCACCATCACCGAGAGTGGCGACACCGTCTATGCCGATAGCTATGCAGAGCGCATCGAGCGCGGTAAGGCGGCCCACCAAGCGCTGCGCGACTACGATGCTGCCCGTAAAGCCTCCGACACCGCCGCAATGGCTGCCGCGCGCCAGCGCATCGATGCCGACTTCCGCTATTTCGGCTACGGTTATTTCGAACGACCGGCCGATGCCGTGCCTAATGTGCCCATTACGTTCTATGCCTTCCACACTATGGTGTATATAGGCGGGTGGCTGCTCATCTTCCTCTGTGGCGTGGCTTTCCTGATTTTCAAGAAACCTCACATCGTGGAACGCAACCGCTGGCTGCAATGGGCCGCGATTGCCTCGATTCCGCTCGTGTGGCTCTGCAGCGAGTGCGGCTGGGTGGTGGCCGAAGTGGGGCGCCAGCCGTGGATTATCCAGGACCTGATGCCCGTATCGGCCGCTATCTCAAGCACCTCGGCCGGAGGCGTGATGCTCACATTCACGCTCTTTGCCGTGGTGTTCACCGGCCTGTTTATAGCTGAAGTGTCGATTATGCTGCGCTACATCAGCCGTAAGTCGAAAACCGATATCGAAAACCAACCCGAATAAAATCCCCATAAAGCTATGACATACGAATTCTTACAGATGTATTGGTGGTTTATAGTTAGCCTGCTGGGCGCTATCCTCGTGTTTATGCTCTTCGTGCAGGGTGGGCAGACGATGCTCCTTATGGCCAAAGATGAAGAGGAGCGCACTATGATGGCCAATGCCATAGGCCGCAAGTGGGAGCTTACTTTTACCACACTGGTAACCTTCGGCGGAGCGTTCTTCGCGTCGTTCCCACTGTTCTACTCCACGAGCTTCGGTGGGGCCTACTGGCTTTGGATTCTGATTCTGTTCAGCTTTGTCGTCCAGGCCGTCAGCTACGAGTTCCGCTCGCGTAAAGGCAATATATGGGGCAAGCGCACATTCGATACGTTCCTGCTCATCAACGGCTTCGTGGGCACCACGCTCCTCGGAGTGGCCGTGGGCATCTTCTTCTTCGGCGGAGCGTTTACCGTGAGCCACGCCAATATCGTTGATGCTCAGCAGCCGGTGATAAGCACGTGGGCTCCTTCGCGGGGACTTGAGGCTATTGCCGACTGGCGCTGCCTGCTCCTCGGGGTGACGGTGCTTTTCCTCGCTCGCACTCTCGCGTGTCTCTACTTCATCAACTCTATCGCCGACGAGCCGCTGGTGAAGCGGATGCGCAAGCTGACGCTCTTCAACGGCATCGTCTTCGTGGTCTTCTTCCTCGCATTTACGGCTACGCTCCTGCTTGCCGACGGACTGCGGGTTGACCCCGCCGGAGGCTTTAAAGCTGTGGATTATATTTACCTATCCAACTATCTGGAAATGCCAGTGTTGGCTGTCGTGTTTGTGGTGGGCGTGCTAATGGTGCTCTACGGTGTCATCGGCGGTGCGCTGCGCAAGCAATGGCGGGGCGGGATATGGTGGGCCGGTATTGGCACGGTGGCGGTGGTGCTGTCGTTACTCCTCGTGGCCGGCTACAACGACACGGCCTATTACCGCTCTACCCTCGACCCGTCTTCGTCGCTCACCATCAGCAATAGCAGCTCCAGCGTCTATACGCTTACGGTGATGAGCTGGGTGTCGCTCCTCGTGCCGTTTGTGCTGGCCTATATCGCCTACGTGTGGCGCGCCATTAACCGCAAGCCTATCGACCGCAACGAGATGGCCGGACCCGACCATAAATACTGACCCACAGCCGTGGCCGACACTTTTCACACCATAGCTGCGCCCTCTGAGGGTATCTATCGCGAGAAGATGAGTCGCTTCTTGGCCTTTGCCGTCCCCATCGCTTCGGTGGAGGAGGCAAAGGCCACGGTGAAGCGCTTCCAGAACGAATACCACGACGCGCGCCACGTGTGCTGGGCGTATATGCTCGGCTCCGACCGCGCTACGTTTATGTCGAACGACAACGGCGAGCCGTCGGGCACCGCCGGGCGTCCTATCCTCGGCCAAATCAACTCGTTCGGCCTCACCAATGTCATTATCGTCGTGGTGCGCTACTTCGGTGGCATCAAGCTCGGCACCTCGGGCCTTATTGTCGCATATAAAGAGGCGGCTGCCGAGGCTCTGCGCGCAGCCTCGATTATAGAGTGTCACGAGCAGTCGGTGATTGACTTCTCCTTCCCTTACGTGTCGATGAATAGCGTGATGAGGGCTGTGAAGTCGCCCGACATTAAGATACTGGAGCAGGAGTTTGACAACTCTTGCCGTATGAGGGTGTCGATTCGCAGCGACTACGCCGCGGCGCTCAAGGCGCGCCTTGCCGACGTTGACGGCCTCACTTTTGCGTAGCCTTGCCGCTCGAGAGTGCGAGCAAGGTGCACACCATCGCCACAAACGGCACGAAGTAGTAGATGCTGAGCGTCACTATCGATTCGCCTTTCTGCGCTATGGCGTAGATGGGCACATAGGCGAGTACCGCTATGATGGTGGCGAGGGCGGCGTAGCCCACTCCGCGACGTTTCGTCGCCGCGGCCGCGATGGCCGCGCACACCGCCAGAGCCTCGAGCGCGAGCAGCGCGTAATCAGGCTGTGTCCCGTTCACAAGGGCATCAAGGGTGCCTATAGTGTCGGTGCCGCCATCGTTGATGAGGGTCATCACGGGCAGAAAAGCGTATAGCAGCATCACCACAGCCGAGGCTATGTAGTATATCGATGATTTCATACTTCTGAAGTGTCGTAGTGAAAAGAAAGGGAGGCCTGTGGCGCATTGCCGTGCCTCCCTCTCGGTAGAAATTATTCAGTAGCGATTATTCGCCTTTGATAGCTGCGATGCCGGGAAGTACCTTGCCTTCGATAGCTTCGAGGAGGGCACCACCACCGGTCGAGATGTAGCTCACTTGGTCGGCCATGCCGAACTTGTTGATGCAGGCAACCGAGTCGCCACCGCCTATGAGCGAGAAGGCGCCGTTGGCGGTTGCTTTAGCGATAGCGTCGGCGATTGCCTTCGAGCCACCGATGAAGTTGTCGAATTCGAACACGCCTGCGGGGCCGTTCCAGAGGATTGTCTTGGCGTTCTCGATGGCGGCGGCAAAGGCTTTGCGGGTCTCCGGGCCGGCATCAAGGCCTTCCCAACCTTCGGGAATGGCATTGGCGGGGCACACCTGGGTCTTGGCGTCGTTGCTGAACGAGTCGGCGGCGATGCAGTCGGTGCCGAGCACGAGGTTCACGCCGTTCTCTTTGGCCTTCTTGATTACGTCGAGCGCTACATCGAGCTTATCGAGCTCCACGATAGAGTTGCCGATCTCGCCGCCGAGGGCCTTGGCGAAGGTATAGGTCATACCGCCGCAGAGAATCAGGTTGTCAACCTTGCCGAGCAGGTTCTCGATGATGCCTATCTTGGTCGATACTTTCGAGCCGCCCATAATCGCGGTGAAGGGGCGCTTGATGTCGCTGAGAATAGCGTCAACGGCGTTCACTTCCTTCTCCATCAGGTAGCCGAGCATCTTGTTGTCGGCATCGAAGTAGTCGGCGATGACAGCGGTCGAAGCGTGCTTGCGGTGGGCGGTGCCGAAGGCGTCCATCACGTAGCAGTCGGCATACGAAGCGAGCGTCTTGGCAAACTCCTTCTGGCTGGCCTTCATAGCCTTCTTGGCCTCATCGTAGTTGGGGTCGTCTTTCTCGATGCCCACGGGCTTGCCTTCCTCTTCGGGGTAGAAGCGGAGGTTCTCGAGCAGAAGCACCTCGCCGGGCTTCAGAGCAGCGGCGGCATCCTGTGCTTTGGCGCAGTCGGGGGCGAACTTCACTTCGGTGCCGAGCGCGGCGGCTACGGCGTCGGAAATCTGGCCGAGCGAGAATTTCGGGTTCACTTTGCCTTTGGGCTTGCCCATGTGCGACATAATGATGAGCGCACCGCCATCGGCGAGTATCTTCTTAAGGGTGGGGAGGGCACCGCGGATACGGGTGTCGTCGGTTATCTTACCGTTTTCATCAAGGGGCACATTGAAGTCAACGCGCACAATCGCCTTCTTGCCGGCGAATTTGTAGTTGTCGATAGTCATATTAATATTAGTTATTTAGTTGTTGTTCTTAAAACGCAAATTTACGAATAATATTTCGGATTTCACACTGCTACAGCTCGGCCTCTTTCAGTTTTTCGGCATTTTCGGCTACTATGAGCGCGTCGATTACCTCTTGGATGTCGCCATCCACAAATGCCTGAAGGTTGTACATCGTGTAGCCTATGCGATGGTCGGTCACTCGTCCCTGCGGATAGTTGTAGGTGCGTATCTTGGCCGACCGGTCGCCAGTCGATACCATCGTCTTGCGGCGCGACGCTATGTCGTCGATATATTTCTGATGCTCTTTGTCGTAGATAAACGTGCGCAAGCGGGCCAGCGCGCGCTCCTTGTTCTTGGGCTGGTCGCGGGTCTCCGTACACTCGATGAGTATCTCCTGCACCTCGCCGGTGTTGGGGTTGCGCCAGTGGTAGCGAAGCCTTACTCCTGATTCCACTTTATTGACGTTCTGCCCACCGGCACCGCCCGAGCGGAAGGTGTCCCATTTTATCTCGCCTTCGTTAATCTCCACATCGAAAGGCTCGGCCTCGGGTAGCACGGCCACTGAGGCTGCCGAGGTGTGCACGCGGCCCTGGGTCTCGGTGGCCGGTACGCGCTGCACGCGGTGCACCCCCGATTCGTATTTCAACGTGCCGTACACCTTCTCGCCCGATACCGTGAACACTATCTCCTTGAAGCCGCCGGCCGCGCCGGGGCTTTCGCTCGACACCTGCACTTTCCAGCCGCGTGCTTCGCAGTATTTCACATACATACGGAACAGGTCGCCGGCGAAGAGCGCCGCTTCATCGCCGCCCGTGCCGCCGCGTATCTCCACTATGGCGTTGCGGTCGTCCTCCGGGTCTTCGGGAATGAGAAGCAGCTTTATCTCCTCCTCAAGCTCGGGAATGCGTGCCGTGAGGTTATCCACTTCGGCCTTGGCAAGCTCGCGCAGCTCATCGTCGGCATCGTTGAGCATCGCTTTAGCCTCGTCGAGCTGCTGCAGCGAGCGCCGGTAGCCGCGTGTCACCGCTAAGAGCTTCTCCAAATCTTTATACTCCTTCGAGAGCCGCACGTAGCGCTTCTGGTCGGCTATCACCGACGGGTCGGTTATAAGGGTCGATATCTCTTTAAAGCGGCCTTCGATGCCGTCGAGCCGCGCAAGAATGTTGTTCTCTGCCATAGTTTAAGGTTTGCAGCTGCAAAGTTAGTGCAAGGCGAGCGCAATGCCAAATTTATTTGAGCATTGCCAAGCCGCCGCCT
>CAMHGU010000097.1 GCA_946184715.1 uncultured bacterium
CATATTAGCAATTACGGCATATTGTAGCGGGTAAGGAAGTAAGTTCTGTTCCAGTCAACAATCTTCAGTTCCGATTCCCGGGCCAGATGAATGTCGTTCTCGGCGAGAACCATCACCTGTTTTTCCACGGTGTCGTAGAGGGGCCACTGATGAGCCTTGCCGTCGGGCGACTGGTCGGCGGTGAGCGACGGATTGCCGGTCTTGGCAAACTGTACCCACATCTTGCGCATGGTCTTACAGAAGGTTTCGTCGTAGGCCCTTCCAGTGAAGTCGTTGAGCTCAGGATGAGCGAATACTACCGACAGTTCTGAGGCATGACCGCTCTTTATCATCGGCAGAGAGGATTCCACCGTGTAGTAGTAGGTGAACGACTTGCCACCGACCTTAGCCTGCGCCTCCGACAGTCGGATCTGCGGCGCGATGAACATAATCTGGCTGAAGAGCCGAACGGTGGCTTCGCAGCGCTCGCCTTCGATGCTGTTGCAATAGCTCTCCACCAGCGCTTTCTCCTCGTGGGGCAGCTGGGTGAGTTTCTCGGCCAGACGCCCTTCGGCCCACGCATTCCAGACGTCCACTCCTACAACACCTAAGAAGGTGTTCATCTCATCCTTGTTGCAGCCCTGAAGGACGACGATATCCTTAGCGGCGCCATCTTCGTAGGCCATCCACGGGTCAAGAGGCAGATAGTTGCCATCCCTTTCCGGGAATGTACGAATGCCGAGTTTCTGATAGAACCCATATAGGTCGGTCCACACTTCGGCAAGTTTCCCGGCGCTGACCTTCATCAGGTCGGCAACGGTGGTGCAGCCGAGCGCTTCCATCACCTTCTCCGTGCATACAATGGCCTGCTCCGGGCTCCTCGTCTGGCCGGGGCTACCGCTTTGCGTTATGACACGCTTGAAATACCGATGGGAGCCTTTAATCAGAGGAAGGAGAGTGGTACTTGCTCCGCCGGCCGACTCGCCCCAGATGGTCACGTTGGCCGGGTCGCCCCCGAAGCCTGCAATGTTCTCGTGAACCCACTTCAGAGCCATCATCTGGTCCATCAGTCCTAAGTTTGGCGCATCGCGGTACTCCTTGCCGTCGGGCAAGTGCGACAGGTGGAAGAATCCGAAGAAGCTAACCCGGTAATTGATGGTTACGACAATAATGTCGGGGTTCTCCTTCAGCAGATTATAGCAATCATACTGCGGGTCGGTGGTTCCGCCAACCTCGAAGGCGCCGCCGTAGATCCACACCACGACGGGCTTCTTCACGTCGGCCGACGCTTCATTCCTCCACACATTCAGGTAGAGGCAGTCCTCGCCCATCGGGTAGAGGGATGCAGGGTCGCCGGGCGACTGGACGGGTGTCTTGCCATAGTAATAGGCCTCATACACGCCATCGCTCGGGACGGCATCTACCGGCGCTTTCCAGCGAAGATTGCCGACCGGCTGCTGGCCTACAAAGGGGATACCCTTGTAAGCAATGACATCGTCGCTCCTTTTGCCGACAAATGTACCGTTGACACACTTGACAGCCAGCGACCGGTCGTAAGCGCCATCGGTAATCGGCTGATTCTCGCCGTACCGGGGCATCAGTCTCTCTTCAATTTCACTCATAGCATCAATCTCCTTTTAAGTGTTATGATTCGGTCAAAGCACTTACACTCTTTCGCCTTGCCGCTTATTTCTCCTTGTCGTCGTGAGCACTCATGTTCTTGATAAACAGGTCGACGAGATGCTTGGTGATGTAGGTGTGGCGGACGGCATGGCGCACCTTGTCGGCCAGTGGGTTCTTGTCGTCGGCCGGCTTAGCCGCCTCAGCCGCTGCCACCTGCTGCTCACGCTTGTCGATTTTAGCGCGCAAGCCCTCTGAAGCGTGATTATAAAGGAACGTATAGCAGGGCATTGCCGCCTTCATAATATAAGGAGTGAGGAAGGTGGTCACTACACTGGAAGCTACGATCACAGGATAAATGATAGGGCTGAGAACACCCAAGCTGGTGCCCAATCCGGCAATAATGAATGAGAACTCGCCAATCTGGACGAATGAGAAACTGGTGAGCATAGAATCGCGCATTGTCTGTCCGCCCCACCAGCAACCCAGAGTGCCAAAGACAATCATACCGATGATAATTATCAGGCTGATATAGACGATGCTCGTCCAATATTGCGCCACCGACGACGGGTCGATCAGCATGCCCACAGAGATGAAGAAGATAGCGGCAAAGACGTTCTTCAGCGGTGTCATCAGTTTTTCGATACGATGCGCCTCCACTGTCTCGGCAAGGATAGAACCCATCACGAAAGCACCGAGAGCGCTGCTGAACCCGGCTTCCTCAGCCGTCAGCACCATACCTAAGCACAGGCCCAAAGCGAGGATGATAAGCGTCTCGTCATTCAAATGCTTTTTCAACAGGCGTATCAGGGTCGGTATAATCAGTATTCCGCAGACGAACCAAGCCACGAGCGTAATGGCCAGATCCATGACCTTGCCGGCCAATTCGGCGCCCTCAAACTGATGGCGGATAGCTATACTGGAGAGTAATACCATCAGCACGACGGCCACCACATCCTCAACGATAAGGATGCTGGTAGCGCCCTTGACAAACCGCTCCTTGCGCAAGCCAGCCTCGTCGATGGCCTTCATCACGATAGTGGTGCTCGACATACATAGCATGCCCGCAAGGAAAAGGGAGTTGAGCATATCAAGCCCAGCATCCACTCCCACGATGTAGCCAAGGAGCATCATCCCGACGATGATCGTCAACGCTCCTATAGCTGCCACCTTGCCACTGCTGATGAGGTTTTTCAGGCGGAACTCCAGCCCGATGCAGAACAAGACAAAGAGCACACCGATGTCGCCCCATTGCTTCACGTTGTCGGCGCTCACAAACCTCTCGCCTGAAAGAAACGGACCTATCAGCACTCCTGCGACGATATAGCCCAATACTACGGGTTGCTTTAAAAACTTGAATATGATGCTGACTACAGCAGCTGCAATCATCAAAATGTATAAATCTTTTACCATACTTGTTATCGTTATTGAATAATTGATTTAGCTAAAACGTTCACGCCTTATAGACCTCTTTGCCGTCGATGATGGTGGCGATGATGTTGGCCTTTGCCACTTTCTCGATATCGTCGTGCAGGAAGTCGCAATCAAACACCGTCATATTGGCTATCTTGCCGAACTCGATTGAGCCTAAGCGGTGCTCCTGACGAAACTGCCGGGCCACGTTGATGGTCATAGCGCGCAGCGACTGCTCGCGCGTGATAGCCTCCTTGAGATTGCGCGGCGAGTCGTTGAATAACCCTTTCGGATAGGAGCGTTTCTCGGCGGCATAGACGCTGAGTTTGATGTCCATCATAGGCGACACGGGGTAGTCGGAGTGGAACACCACGTTGGCGCCGGCATCAAAGAACGACTTGATGGGGTAGGCCTTATCGGCAAGCTCTTTGCCCACGTAGGCTGCTTCCTGCTCGTAGTTGGAGGGGACCATGGGCGTCCAGAGCGGGGGGACTGCCGGCACGGAGCCGGTGGCGGCCATACGGCGCACGTCGTCATCGGTGACGAAGTGGAGATGGGCCAGCACATTGCGCTGGTCAAGGTTGTCGGTTATCTTCTCCGCGTCCTCAATGCAGCCGAGCATATAGTGGGTGGCGCCGCCGCCTTCGGAGTGAACGTGAACCGACATCCCTTCCTTGTCGGCCTCGACTATCAGTTCAACCATCTTGTCGTGGTCGTTGAAGCGTTCCACGCCGTGATAGCCGGGCTGGTCGAGGTAGTCCTGGTTCTGCCAAGCTGTGTGGGCTTCAGTCACACCATCAAGAAACGCCTTGGCGCCAATGATGCGGAAATATTCGCCGCTAAGCTCGGCGCGCTGGGCCGCAATTCGGGCTATCTCGGCTTTCGGGTCGGCAATGTTGTCGGTGACATACATATAGGCATAGGTGCGCAATTTCAGCTTGCCCTCCGTCTCCAGCGCATGGTAGGCCTTCGGGGCATCGCGGTGCACAAGCTCAGCGCCGGCATCGCCCACGGCTGTGAAGCCCTTACGGATGGCAAACTCCTGCCAGGCGAGCAGATACTCCTTGATATCCTCAATGGTGGCAGGCAGCTTGGGCACGATTTCAAACACCGGGCCCTCGCAGATGTAGCCGTCGGGGTCGCCGCGATCGTCAACATGCACCAGGTCGTAGCCCATTCGCTTGGCATAGGCCGCATCAATTCCGGCCCATTGCAGCGCCTTGGTGTTGAGCAGCATAGCGTGTCCGCTCGAAGTCTGCATAAGCATAGGCTTGTCGGGGCATATATCATCGAGGAAGGCCTTGTCGACGGGTTGCTCGTCCTCCACCCATCCGCCGGCCACGTAGAAGTTGCGCTTAGGGTTCTTGGCCATAAACTCCTTCAGTATCTCGCGGTATTTGGGATAATCGGGTGTCAGCCCCACTTGCATGAGGTCGGCCTGTCCTATAAAGCGGTAACCGGCCAAGTGACCGTGGCAGTGCGACTCGAGGAAACCGGGATAGATGAAGTTGCTGCCATAGTCGAGCACCGTCGCGTCGCTATCAGCGAGCCTCCTTGCTTCTTCTTCGCTGCCGATATAGACAAATACGCCGTCCTTCACCAACGCAGCCTTGGCAAAAGGTCTCTTCTCATCAACAGTAATGATGTTGCCGAGAATAAGTGTCTGATTCATTCTATAATAATTTTTGGTTACTAAAGTTTCTATGGTAAAAGCATCGCCGGAATTTTGTAACGTTGCTGATTTCAGCACTTTTGAGGGCTTTGAAAACAAAAAAGGAGTTTCAACTATTCAGTACAAAAGTAATAAAATTTTCCCATAGTCGAGCACATTATCCAAGAATAATGGCAATGGCGATGCGATTATTGCAATCAGCGCTGTGGTTTGAACGGACGGCGGTTTCACACAAATGACCCGGGCCACGAGAAGCGCCACACCTATAAATAGCCGACCGCTGTAATGACCTTTGAAGCGAAAAAAGGCGTGAAAATTTGAAAATGTGTGGGCTAATGCTTAAATTAGCACACCGAAAGGGCTTGCCGCCGTGGCGAGGCCTATATGAACTGCTATGATAACCTGCGACCTGCTGATGATACCGAGCGAAGTGGTTTACAATATCCTGTGGATAGTGTACGCCCTCACCGTGGCCGGCATCATCGTGGTGGTGCTCACCGAGAACCGCAATCCGGTGAAGTCGCTGGCGTGGATTACGGTGCTTATGGCACTGCCGGCGGTGGGGATAGTGCTCTACATCTTCTTCGGGCGCAACCTGCGGGGTTCGCGGCTGATATCGCGCCGCAAGCGCCGGCAGTTGCGGCGCCACATAGTGCAGAAGCCGCAGCGCGTCAACATCGACTCCCTGCCGCTTAGCGACGCCTCGCGCCAGCAGATTCACCTGGCCAAGTCGCTGCAGGGTAGCCAATACTACGAGGGCAACACAATCGACATCTTCACCGACGGGCACAGCAAATTCGCGCAGCTCGAAGCCGACCTCCTCAGCGCCACCACCTATATCAACCTGCAATATTACATCATCGAGAACGACACCATAGGGCGCCGCATCAGCGAGCTGCTGCAACGCAAGGCGCGCGAGGGAGTGAAAGTGCGCATCATCTACGATGCCGTGGGCTGCTTCCCGGTGAGAGGGCGCTTCTTCAAGCGAATGCGGCGCGCGGGCATCGAGGTGTACCCGTTTATGAAAATCAACTTCCCGCAGTTTGCCACCCGTCTCAACTGGCGCAACCACCGCAAGGTGGTGGTCATCGACGGTCGCATAGGCTACATAGGCGGGATGAACATCGCCGACCGCTACGTTGACGGCGGCAAGCAAGGCCACTGGCGCGACACCCATCTGCGCATCGAAGGTCCGGCGGTCATCGGCCTCCAATACTCCTTTGCCGTTGACTGGAACTTCGTGCGCAAAGAGCTGCTCGACGATGCCGTGGCGCCCGGCGCGGCAAGCGGCGACACCACAGTAGGGGCTCAGGTGGTCACCAGCGGCCCTATGGGCGCGTGGAGCAACATCGCCCTCGTGATGCTCAAAGCCATAGGCAACGCCAAGAAGCGCATCTGGCTCCAGACCCCCTATTTCCTCCCCTCCAACGACCTGCTGCGCGCCCTGCAAGCCGCCGCGCTCTCCAAGGTTGACGTCAGGCTGATGATGCCGCGCCACTCCGACAGCTTTATGCTCACCTACGCCTCGCGCTCCTACATCAAGGAGTGCATCGCCAGCGGCATCAAGGTATACTTCTACGAGAAGGGTATGCTCCACGCCAAGACGATGCTCGTCGATGACGAGTTTGTGACCGTAGGGTCGCTCAATCTCGACTTCCGCAGCATAGAGCACAACTTCGAGGGCAACGCAATGCTCTACGGGGCCGACTTCGCCCATCGCATGAGCGACATAATGGAGGCCGACCTCAGGCAGTGTACGCGCATCCAGAGCAGCGCGTGGCGCCACCGCCCGTGGTACAAGAAATTTGTCGAATCGATATATCGCCTTTTCAGTCCTATCCTATGACGCGCCGCGTGGCCCACATACTGCTGTCGCTGCTGCTTCCCGGCATCGCCGCCGTAGCGTCCGACTACTACCCTGCGCAGCTCAACGGGCTTTCGGGCGCGGAGCTGAAATCGGCGCTGACCTCGGTAATAGCGCCCCACCGGCGCGCGCCCTACGACGATGCGGCCTACGGCATCATAGAGCAGTGCGACCGCACGCCCGACGGCCTTATCCTTTCGCTCTTCGACCCGGAGCCGATAGCCCAAGCCGCGATGGTGCTCCACCACGTGGTCCCCACCGAGTGGATAGGCGACTACTATCCCTATCGCTACGACCTGAGCTACGACCTGCATCTGCTGCTGCCCTCCACGCAAGAGGCGTCGGCCGCCATAGGCGAGGCGCCGCTCGGCACCGTCACCTACGCCACCTTTGCCAACGGCGCCACGCGCGTAGGCTCATCGTATATGTTCGGCATCGAGACCCTTGCGTGGGAACCCGCCGACAACTGCAAAGGCGACATTGCCCGCCTGATGATGTACGCCGCCACCTGCTACCCCGATTATCCGTGGCAGTCGCTGGCTCTCAACCAGATAGTGGGCGGCAACTACCCCACGTTCAATAAGCCCTCCATCGAGCTGCTACTGCAATGGGCGCGTCTCGACCCCGTCGATGAGCGCGAGCGGCTGCGCAACGAGGCCATCTACGCCCAGCAAGGCAACCGCAACCCCTACGTTGATTACCCCGACGTGATGGAGCACGTGTGGGGCGACAAATCATCGGAGCCGTTCAATGGCGTTGATGTGCCTACGCCGCCCGACACCCCCGACCCGGAGCAGCCCGACGACAGCCCGCTGCGCGCCACCTATCGCATCACCGATGCCGTCGTTAACCTCCACTCGCCCTTCGTGCCCGACGATGCGTCGTGGAGCATCGACGGCAACCCCGTCGCGGCTTCGAGCATCGCGCCCGCCGAGCTGGGCATCGGCCGGCATCGCCTTGAATTCAGCAACCGCTTCACCACCGGAAGCATCACCATCGAGATAGTGCCGTGACACGCTTGGCTTACATATCGCTCGCGCTACTCGCACTGCTGCTGATGGCTTGCAACAAAGCCGATGAGCCTGAGACGCTCACGCTCTCGCTCAGCGAAGCCACGGTAGAGGTGGGCAAGACAGTGGTCATCACCGCCACAGCCTCCTCGCCCATCACTGTGCAAATCAACAATGAGATAGCCACTGCCAGCGTCGATGGCTACGTCGTCACCGTCACCGGAGTGGCCGAAGGCACCGCCGAGCTATGGATCACCGCCGGCCATCGCCACGCCAC
Source organism: uncultured bacterium (assembly GCA_946184715.1). GTDB lineage: Bacteria > Bacteroidota > Bacteroidia > Bacteroidales > Muribaculaceae > CAMHGU01. Next base: position 7,836 of record CAMHGU010000097.1, read on the forward strand.
CTGCACCATCACCGTAGTGAAACACACACCCGGCGATGACGACCCCACGCCCTCGCCTATTCCCATCGACGACAGCTCCGACATCAGCATCGTGGGCACGCGCTACGTGGCCGGAGCCGTAGGCATTGTCAATAGCCGCACCGTGATGAACTACACCGTGACGCATCTCTTTGCCGACCTCGCCGACGGCAGCTCGGTGGCTCTGCGCTATGTGCCAATGAACGGACAGCTCAGCGAGGCCGTGCTCCTCTTCAACGGCATCGAGCAGCCCGCCACCGCCACGGTGGTGGCCACCGGCGAGCGCCTGATGCGCGTCAGCGCCGAGACCGCCGAGCAGCGCCTCATCTTCATCCTCCCCCGCGACTGAAACTTTCTACTGACTAAAAA
>CAMHGU010000098.1 GCA_946184715.1 uncultured bacterium
CATTGTCGGACGACGAGTAACGCCGATATCTTCCACCATCATTCCCTCTGATTTCTTTCAAGAGCGAGGCGACTATCCAAATTCCAATGTTCATTTCCTTATCAGGCGGATGACGGTTGCTGACAAAGATAAATGGCACCTCCCTGCGGGAAGCCCGATGAGGTGCACCTACAATTACCGAGCCTGGATATTCGCCGACTTCAAGCGCCGATTGCTCATTCCCAACACCGGCGGAGGGGATTCGGACGGGGCGGTCATCCTCGGATGGTCATACTTACACGACGATTCGTATATCAAACATCGACAACCCGATCCTGCCCCAACTTCCGAGGATCCGGGCTTATACAATCTTCGCTTAATGATAGGCAAAGGCGAGCACAGCAATTATAATGTACCTGCGGGACCTTATTGGCTCTATATCGAGCGATTGGCAGAGCTGGGAGGTTTCTCATTTACGCGTTCCTGCGTTACTATCCCAATCTCCAACTCTACCTGCCTGTGGGACGATGGGCAGTATCTGTCAGGCTACGAATGGCAACCGTTATCCGACAACGCCTCGCAAGCATCGGAGATGGCTTCGACGCGCAACCTTCGCCCATCGCGAATCACTTATCACGGCTCCAATGTGGAGTGCTTGCTGCCTGCTTCTCCATCGTTCTTACCATCTGGTCAGCCCTATATCAACGGCGAGTGGCTCGACGGGGATGTCATAAAATGGGTAGCTAACGGCACCGTGGTCGTATATGAAAAAGTGTCGGGCGTTTGGGTAAGCCGATAATATAAGCGATAAAGATGTAAACTATACTCAATTGCTTAATCCGGACAGCACTCCGCTTGTTTAATATGTGGTTCCGTTTTCCGTTTGTCATTCTTGTATATTTTTACTAATTTTGCGGTTGATTAGGCTCGATAGAAATATTTTTAATCATAACGTACAAATACCAATGAGTAAAGAAAAGAAATTCTTGACCTGCGATGGTAATCAAGCTGCGGCCCACGTCAGCTATATGTTTACCGAAGTCGCAGCTATCTATCCTATTACGCCGTCGTCAACTATGGCTGAGTATGTGGATGAATGGGCTGCGGCAGGTCGCAAAAACATCTTTGGCGAAACTGTTCTTGTGCAGGAGATGCAATCGGAGGCCGGTGCCGCAGGCGCTGTCCACGGCTCGCTTCAAGCCGGTGCTCTCACTACTACCTACACAGCTTCGCAAGGCCTCTTGCTGATGATTCCTAATATGTACAAGATTGCCGGCGAGTTCCTTCCCTGCGTGTTCCACGTATCGGCTCGTACACTCGCTTCGCATGCCCTTTGTATCTTTGGTGACCATCAGGATGTGATGTCAACCCGCCAGACCGGTTTCGCTATGCTCGCCGAAGGCTCGGTGCAGCAGGTGATGGACCTCGCCGGTGTAGCTCACCTCTCTACTATAAAGTCGCGCGTGCCTTTCGTCAACTTCTTCGACGGCTTCCGCACCTCGCATGAGATTCAGAAGATTGAAGCTCTCGACAACGACGACCTCGCTCCGCTCATCGACCAAGAAGCGCTTGCCGAGTTCCGCGCCCGCGCCCTCAATCCTGAGCGTCCCGTGGCTCGCGGTATGGCCGAGAACCCCGATGTCTTCTTCCAGCACTCGGAATCGGGCAACACCTACTACGAGGCTGTGCCCGAAATCGTCGAAAACTATATGGCCGAAATCTCCAAAATCACCGGCCGCGAATATCACCTCTTTAATTATTATGGTGCCGACGATGCCGAGCGCGTAATCATCGCTATGGGCTCCGTCACCGAAGCGGCCCGCGAAGCTGTCGACTACCTCATGGCTAAAGGCGAGAAGGTGGGTGTGGTGAGCGTGCATCTCTATCGCCCGTTCTCCGCTAAGCACTTCCTCGCCGCAGTGCCCGCCACTGCCAAGCGTATCGCTGTGCTCGACCGCACTAAAGAACCCGGCTCTAATGGCGAACCGCTTTACCTCGATGTCAAGGACTGCTTCTACGGCAAAGCCGATGCCCCGCTTATCGTGGGCGGCCGCTACGGCCTCGGCTCTAAGGATACCACTCCGGCCCAAATCCTCTCCGCATTTGAGAACCTTGAGCTGCCCGAGCCTAAGAACGGCTTCACTATCGGCATTGTCGATGATGTCACTTTCACTTCATTGCCCAAGAAAGAGGAGCTCGCCCTCGACGACCCGGGTCTCTTCCAGGCCAAATTCTATGGCCTCGGTGCCGATGGTACCGTCGGTGCCAACAAGAACTCCGTGAAGATTATCGGCGACAACACCGACAAGTATTGTCAAGCCTACTTTGCTTACGACTCCAAGAAGTCGGGCGGCTTCACTTGCTCTCACCTCCGCTTCGGCGACAATCCTATCCACTCCACCTACTGCGTCACCACGCCCAACTTCGTGGCTTGCCACGTGCAGGCTTATCTGCACATGTACGATGTCACCCGTGGTCTTCAGCGCGGCGGTACATTCCTGCTCAATACAGTGTGGGAAGGCGATGAGCTCGCCAAGAACTTGCCCGCTAAGGTGAAGCGCTACTTCGCTCAGAACGACATCACCGTTTATTATATCAATGCCACTAAGATAGCTCAGGAGATTGGCCTCGGCAATCGCACCAATACCATTCTCCAGTCGGCCTTCTTCCGCATCACTGAGGTTATCCCCGTTGACCAAGCCGTGGAGCAGATGAAGAAATTCATCGTCAAGTCGTATGGCAAGAAGGGTGAGGACGTTGTCAATAAGAACTATGCGGCCGTGGACCGCGGTGGTGAATACCACAAGCTCGATATCGACCCGGCTTGGGCACAGCTCCCCGACGAAGCTCCCGCCGGCCTGTGGAACGACGACTTCATCGACAACGTCGTGGTCAAAATCAACCGTCAGGACGGTGACCTCCTCCCCGTTTCTACCTTCAAGAATATCGAGGACGGTACCTGGCGTCAAGGCACTGCCAAGTTTGAGAAGCGTGGCGTCGCTGCTTTCGTCCCCGAATGGAATCCAGCCAACTGTATCCAGTGCAACAAGTGCGACTTCGTTTGCCCCCACGCTGCTATCCGCCCGTTCGTCCTTACCGACGAGGAGCTCGCGGCCTCCACTTTCACCGAGGGCGACACTCTCCAGGCTATGAACAAGGCTTTCGCCGGTATGAAATTCGCTCAGGTTGTCGATGTGATGGACTGCCTCGGTTGCGGCAACTGTGTCGATGTTTGCCCGGGCAAGAAGGGCAACAAGGCTCTCACTATGAAACCGCTCGAATCGCAGTTCGAAATCCAGAAGGATTGGGACTACTGCGTTGCCAACGTCAAGAGCAAGCAATCGCTCATCGACGTAAAGGCCAACCCCATCAACTCGCAGTTCGCAACTCCGCTCTTTGAGTTCTCGGGCGCTTGCTCCGGCTGCGGCGAAACACCTTACATCAAACTCCTCACTCAGCTCTTCGGCGACCGTCAGATTATCTCCAACGCTACCGGTTGCTCCTCAATCTATTCAGGCTCCGTGCCCTCCACTCCTTACACTAAGGATGAGAATGGCCGCGGTCCCGCTTGGGCCAACTCGCTCTTCGAAGACTTCTGCGAGTATGGTATGGGTATGACGCTCGCTGAGGAGAAGATGCGCGCTCGCCTTGTCGACCTCGTCAATCTCGCCCTTGAAGGCAACTGCTCCGAGGAGATTAAGGCTCTCTATCGCCAGTGGCTCGAAGTGAAGGACAACCCGGCCGAGAGCCGCAAGGTGGCCGACAAGCTGATTCCAGCTATCGCCGATTGCCCCGAACCGGCTTGTCGCCGCGTCAAAGAACTCAGCCACTTCCTCGTGAAACGCTCGCAGTGGATTATCGGCGGCGATGGCGCTTCTTACGATATCGGCTTCGGTGGTCTCGACCACGTGGTGGCTTCGGGTAAGAACGTCAACATCCTCGTCCTCGACACTGAGGTATATTCCAACACCGGTGGCCAGGCCTCTAAGGCTACGCCTCTCGGTGCTATCGCAAAGTTTGCCGCTGCCGGCAAGCGCGTGCGCAAGAAGGACCTCGGCCTCATCTGCTCTACCTACGGCTATGTGTATGTGGCTCAGGTGGCTATGGGCGCTAACAACGCTCAGACTCTCCGAGCTTTCCGCGAGGCCGAAGCCTACGATGGCCCCTCGGTAATCATCGCCTACGCTCCCTGTATCAACCACGGCCTCAAAGCCGGTATGGGCAAGGCTCAGCAGGAAGAGGCCAATGCCGTAGCTTGCGGCTACTGGCACCTCTGGCGCTACAACCCCGAGCTCGAGAAGGAGGGCAAGAACCCATTCACTCTCGACAGCAAGGAACCCAACTGGGACGAGTTCGAAAACTTCCTCAAGGGCGAAGTACGCTACGCTTCGGTGATGAAGCAGTATCCCGAGGAGGCCGCTCAGCTCTTCCAGGCTGCTAAGGAGAACGCTCAGTGGCGCTACAACAACTACAAGCGCCTCGCTAAGCAGCAGTGGGGACAAGATCCTGAATAAATATTTCAGTTCAACTCAAATCCCGTCGGGGCATTCCTTCCAAAGGTTTGCCCCGACCTTTTATTGCCCATCCGAGTACTCTTATTACTCCGATAACTCCGAGTCCTCAGCCACGCTCCGGCAATTACCGAAATCGGGGCGGTATTCATTGCCGCCCCGATTTCGGTCTATACCTTATGAGGGAGTTTTTACATATCAAGCGATTCGAGATCTACGTAGCCTTCAGCGTCAAGCTCATCGTCGCTATAGCTATCATCTCCGTAGAAGTCGGCATCGGCGTCAAACTCCGTGCCTCCGCCTTTGCCCGCCGGGGTAGGGGCGGCCAGCAGTTCATCAATATCGGTGGTCTGCCGTGGTGCATCGCCCACCGATTTCTCTACCACAGGCTCATCGAGCGTGGCTGAGTATTTCACCTGCTTCAGCTCCATAAAGAATGAGCGGTCGGCCAAGGCGTCAAATACAAAGCGTAGCCGCTGCCCCTCCTCTTCCACCAGCTCTTCAATCTTGGTGTCGGCCATAATCCACACATCGCTGATGCTATCGCTGCCCATATCGGTCAGTGTGACCTCGGCGCGAGCCGACCAGTCGCTCTCGCATATCAAGAACGAATCCATCTGGTCGTGGGTGTAGCCCACACTGTCAAGCACCGCGTTGCGTAGCGACATAAAAGTGTCCTCGCTATCTATAGCTATTACTCTCTTGAAATCATCGACCTCGTCTGAGACCATTACAAATCGGTATATCATATCTTGCGTATTTACTCGTTTATTTTGTTGCGAATTTACTAATTCTGCGTCTAACTTCCAAATATTCCGCTCTCATTCCGCCCCGGTTTCGCTCTTTCTTTCATTTCAATATTTCACATCCTTCGTTCAACTGTTAAATCTTATTAAAAACGCCCTGAAAATCAGTGCTTTACAATGTTTGCTCCTGCTCTTTCCCGGCAACATCGCCTTTATGCCCTTAAATTTCACGCTATTTCCAAAATTTTTGTTAATTTTGTAGTCCGAATTGTTGCGGGTACTTTCCGCAGCGCTTCGTTAAAGATTTATTTAAATATTGCATTTCAGCGATGAATTTACTTCTTGAAGAAAAATTAGCCCGATACCAGGAGCCACAGAAAGCCAAAGCAGCCGGCATTTATCCTTATTTCCGTGAAGTGGCCAGCGAGCAGAACACCGAGGTGATCATCAATGGCCGCCGTGTGCTGATGTTTGGCTCTAACTGCTACACCGGTCTTACCACTCACCCCAAGGTGAAAGAGGCCGCTATCGAAGCCATTAAGAAATACGGCACAGGCCTCGCCGGCTCTCCATTCCTCAACGGTACTATCGACCTCCACAAGAAGCTTGAGCGCCGACTTGCCGAGTATGTCGGTAAAGAGGACGCGATGCTCTATTCCACAGGGTTCGGTGTAAATCTCGGCGTAGTATCTACCCTTACCGGCCGTGAGGACTATATCATCCTCGACGAGCAGGATCACGCCTCCATTATCGAAGGCCGCCGTCTATCATTCTCTAATTACCTCAAATACAAGCACAACGATATGGAGTCGCTCGAGGAGCAGCTCCAGAAGTGTGCCCCTGATAAGGTGAAACTTATCGTCACCGATGGCGTTTTCTCTATGGAAGGCGATGTGGCCAACCTTCCCAAGATTGTTGAGCTTGCCAAGAAGTACAACGCCACTGTGATGGTCGATGAGGCTCATAGCATCGGTGTCTTCGGCGAAGGCGGCCGCGGCACTTGCAACCACTTCGGCGTCACCGATGATGTCGACCTCATTATGGGCACATTCAGCAAGTCGCTCTCGTCGCTCGGCGGTTTCATCGCCTGCGATAAGGTAGTGACCAACTATCTGCGTCACCACTCGCGTTCCTACATCTTCACCGCAAGTATCACTCCGGCTTCTACCGCCGCTGTCAATGCAGCCCTTGATATCCTCATCAGTGAGCCTGAGCGCCAAGCCAACCTCTGGAAGCTCACTAATTTCGCGCTCGAAGGATTTCGCAATATGGGGTGCGAGATTGGCAACACCTCTACGCCTATCATTCCGCTCTTCATTCGCGACAACTTCCTCACGTTCAAGATTACGACCGAGTTGCTCAACGAGGGTATCTTCGTAAACCCCGTAGTGTCACCCGCCGTGGCTCCTCACGACACTCTCATCCGCTTCAGCCTTATGGCTACTCACACCATAGAGCAGGTTACCACGGCTCTTGAAAAGATTCAAAAGGTGTTCCGCGCCCACAATCTTATCCCCTGATATATCATTTACCTTATAATGCAAGAGAGGCCGCCCGGGGTGGGGCGGCCTCTCGCGTATTTCAGAAGTGAAGATTAACGATGCGCGTCGCTCAGATACGAGTCCTTGAAGCCGAGGAAGTAGAGCACGCCATCGATGCCTATCGTCGAAAGGCTTTGCCCGGCGTTGGCTTTCACCTTGGGCTTCGCGTGGAACGCTATGCCGAGGCCTGCTGTGGTGAGCATCGGCAGGTCGTTGGCACCATCGCCCACGGCTATCGTCTGCGCTATATCCACGTTTTCGAATTGAGCAAGAAGGCGCAGCAGCTCGGCTTTGCGCTGCCCGTTGACAATCTCGCCCACGTAGCGCCCGGTCAGCTTCCCGCCTTCAATCTCGAGCTCGTTGGCATATACATAGTCAAACCCGAAACGCTCCTTCAGGTGCTTGCCGAAGTAGGTGAAACCACCCGAGAGTATCGCCGTCTTGTAGCCGGCGCGCTTGAGCACGGTCATCATTCGCTCCACGCCTTCAGTCACCGGCAGATTCTCGGCTATCTCGCGCATCACTGACTCGTCAAGACCCTTCAGCAGCGCCACGCGCTCGGTGAAGCTCTCGTTGAAGTCGATCTCACCGCGCATAGCACGCTCCGTGATTTCGCGCACCTTGTCGCCTACGCCCGCGCGGTCGGCAAGCTCGTCGATTACCTCGGTGCGGATTAGCGTCGAGTCCATATCGAAGCATATCAAGCGGCGGCAGCGGCGATACATATTGTCCTCTTGCAGCGAGATGTCGAAGTCTAAGCGCGTTGCCAAGTCCATAAATTGACGCTGCATCTGCGACTTATCCTTCGGCGTGCCGCGCACCGAGAATTCTACGCACGATTTCGACAGCGGTTGCTCATCGGCGTTGAGTGGCATACGGCCCGTAAGTCGCTGGATGCTATCGATGTTCAAGCCCTGTTCGCTCACAATTTTAGTCACATCGGCTATCTGTTGTGCTGTCACTTTGCGCCCGAGTAAGGTGATTATCCAGCGGTTTTTGCCTTGCATTCCCACCCATTCGGCGTATTCATCTATGGCCACCGGCGAGAAGCGTATCTTGGTCCCGAGCTCGTAGCTCTTGAAAAGCAGCTCCTTCAGGATTTCACCCGAGCGCTCGCTGTCGGTGCGGAAAAGGATACCGAGAGCGAGAGTGTGATGAATATCGGCCTGACCGATGTCGAGTATCTGGGCATCATAGCGCGCGAGCACTTCCGTAAGCGCCGCGGTCACTCCGGGCTTATCCTGCCCATAGATATTAATAAGGATAAGCTCAATGTCGGGCGTCGTCGGCCCGGTCGCATTGGTAGGTGTTGTCAACATTTTAGTCTATCGATTTAAGGTTATTATTCAAGCGATTTCAATTCAATCTCCAAATTTACACATTATTTATTAATTACCCTACATTTCCCGCCACTTTTTCAC
>CAMHGU010000099.1 GCA_946184715.1 uncultured bacterium
GGTGTCGCTGCGTCTGCGCGGTTGGCGCGTCACGGTGTCGCTGCGTCTGCGCGGTTGGGGCGTCACGGTGTCGCTGCGGCGCTGCGGCGGGGTGCGGCGCGCGGGGATTGTCAGTTGGCAATCTTGCACATGATGCCGCTGCGGGTGCCTTCGAGGAAGCTGACGATGTTCTGAATCTCGGGGCTGTCGGGCACCTGGTCTTTAATCTGGTTGATGACGTCGAACACGCTGGTCTGGCCGTGGAAGAGCAGTCGGTAGGCGTTGGCGATGTGCTTCTGCACCTTTTCGCTGATGCCGAATTGCTGCATCATCGTGTAGTTGGGGCCGCCGTATTTGAGGGGACGCTCTCCGGCCACGACGTAGGGCGGGATGTCGCGTGAGAACACGCATCCGGCTTGCACCATAGCGCAGTCGCCCACACGGGTGTTGGCGTTCTGGATTACGCTGCTGGAGAATATCACGCCGTTGCCTATCTCGCAGTCGCCGGCAATCTTGGTGCCGTAGCCGAGCACGTTGCGGTTGCCCACCTTGGTGTCGTGGCTGATGTGGGCGCCTTCGAGCAGGAAGTTGTCGTTGCCTATGATGGTGCGGCCGTCGCGGTGGGTGCCGCGGTTGATGATGACGTTCTCGCGAATGACGTTGTTGTCGCCTATCTCCACGTAGGATTTCTCGCCGCGGAAGGCGAAGTCTTGGGGCAGGGCGGCGATGACGCTACCCTGGTGCACCTTGTTGTGGCTGCCCATACGGGTGCCGTTGCATATCGACACGAAGGGGAAGATGATGCAGTTGTCGCCTATCACCACATCGTCCTCGATATACACGTAGGGGAATATCTTACAGTTGTCGCCGATGGTCGCTCCGGGCGAGATCACGGCATTGGGGCTTATTTCGCTTGCCATAGTGTTACGTTGTTAGGTAGTTAGTAGGCGCCGCCGCCGAGGGCTTGGTAGAGGTTGACCACGGCTTGCATCTTGTTGAAGTCGTCGGTAGTCTTCGCGATTTCGGCGTTGAGCAGGCTTGTTTGTGCCTGAATCACTTCGAGATAGGTGGTGTTGCTCGACGATTCCATCAGTCGGCGAGTATCCACCACGTTCTGGCGGAGCACCTCCACCTGCTTGCCGTCGAGCTTGCCTTTGGCGTCGGCCGAGTTGTACTCCACGAGGGCGTTGCTCACCTCGGAGCCGGCTTTGAAGATAGAGCTTTGCCAGGTGTTGTAGGCTTGCTCGTATTGGTACTTGGCCACCTTGAGGCCGGCCACGATTTGGCCGTGCTGGAAGATGGGCTGCACGAGGCCTGCCACGGCGTTGAGCAGTATCTTGCCGGGGTTGACGATGGCTCCGGCGTTGTTGGTAAAGGCGCCGGTGCCGCTGATGGTGAGCTGTGGATAGAAGCGGCTGCGGGCTTGGTTGATGTTGTAGAAGCACTGAGCCAGCTGCATCTCATTGGCGTGCACGTCGGCGCGGTTGCGGAGCAGGGCCATGGGCACCCCCACGGCGAGGCTCGCCGGCAGGTATTGGTCGGCAAGCTTGCCGCGCTTGATGCCGTGGGCTTGCTGGCCCATCAGGAGCGAGAGCGAATTTTCGACGGTGCTGATCTGGCGGAGCATATCCACCTTCTGCGACTGCACGTTGTAGTAGGCCGCTTCGGCGCTTTGCACTGCCGTGGAGCGGTAGCCCACGCGGTTGTCCTTGAGGAATTTCATCTTCTCCCACGTCTCCTTGGTGAGCTGCTCCATCTCGGTGAGAATCTCCACCTGGCGGTCGAGCATCAGCAGGGTGTAGTAGAGATTGGCGATGCCCGACACGATGTTGGTCTTGACGGCCACCTGATAATCCTCAGCGGCGAGCAGCTGCATCTGGGTGCTGCGCTTCTGGTTGAGAAGGTTGCCGAAGATGTCAACGTTCCAGCTGGCGGTGATTGGCACGGAATAGGTCCACGAGGCTTTAGAGCCGCCAAACGACGACACGGTGCCTTGCGGCGTGAGCGCCACCGACGGCAGGAACGACAGGCGTGCCACCTTGAGCGACTGCTCCACAATCTTGACGTTGAGAGCGGCATTGAGCAGGTCGGGGTTGTTGGCCAGGGCGGTGTCGATGAGCACCTGGAGCTGCGGGTCGGTGAAGACCGTGCGCCACGGCAGGCGCCCTATGCTGGCGGTGTCGGTCACCGCAAGGGTGTCGGTGGCCGAGTGCGGGTCGCGCACGAGACCGCTGGTGTCAACCTCGGGGCGCTCGTAGCTCTTGTAAAGGCCGCACCCGCTCAGAAGCAGGATTGCTGCTATATATAATAAGGTATTCTTCATAGTTTACTCTTCGAGTTTATATTCTTCGGGTACTGAGTTGGCATACTGCTGCAGCTCGGCGGCCACTTCGGGATTCTCCTCGTCTTCAAATTTCAGCGGGGTTATCTTCTCCTGGATAGCCTGGAAGATGACGAAGAGCACCGGCACGATGAAGAGCTGGAGTATGGTGCCGAGGAGCATACCGCCCACGGCTGCGGCGCCGAGTGTCTGGTTACCGTTCTTGCCTACACCCGAGGCGAACATCATGGGGAGCAGACCGATAACCATAGCGAGCGAGGTCATCAAGATAGGACGCAGACGGGCGGCCGAGCCGAGCACTGCCGACCACGAGAGGGCCATACCGGTCTGGCGGCGCTCAATGGCGTACTGCACAATGAGGATGGCGTTCTTGGCCAGAAGTCCGATAAGCATGATGAGCGAAATCTGCATATAGATGTCATTGGCGTGGCCGAAGAGCTGTGTGAACAGGAACGCTCCGGCAAGACCGAACGGCACGGAGAGCACTACGGCCAGCGGCAGAATGTAGCTCTCGTACTGCGCCGAAAGGATGAGGTAGATGAAGAGGAAGCAGAGCACGAAAATCATTGCCGTGGAGCTGCTCGACTGGGCCTCGGAGCGCGTCAGGCCCGAGAATTCGTAGGCGTAGCCGTCGGGCAGATAGTCGGCGGCCACCTCTTCGATTGCCTTGATGGCCTGGCCCGAGGAGTAGCCGTCGGCCACGTTACAGTTCACGTTGATGGAGGTGAAGAGGTTGAAGCGGTTCACGCTCGACGGGCCGTAGATGCGGTCAACCGAGCAGTACTCCAGTATGGGCGACATCCCGGCGGAGGTGCGCACGTAGATGTTGCTCAGCGACGCCGGCGTCATTCGGCTCTCCACTTCGCCTTGTATCATCACGCGATAGAGCTTGCCGTAGGAGTTGAAGTTGGACGCGTACATACCGCCGTAGTAGCCTTGTAGCGTGCTCAATATCACCGCCGGCGAGATGCCTGACTGCTTACACTTGGCCACGTCAACATTTACCATATACTGCGGATAGCTGGGGTTGTACGACGTCATGGCAAGCGAAATCTCGGGGCGCTTGTTAAGCTCGGCAAGGTAATCCTTGGTCACTTGGAAGAAGCGGTTGAGGTCGCCGCCGGTCTTGTCCTGCATCACGAGCGAGATACCGTTGTTGGCCGAGAAGCCCGGAATCATAGGCGGCGCGAAGGCCAAGATCTGGGCGTCCTTGATGGAGGCCGTCTGCTTGTAGATCATACCGAGCACCGAGCGGGCCGAGAGCGGCTCCACAAAGAATCGGTAGATGCCGTCGCCTTCCCACAGGCCCGAGAGCTTGTACCAGAAACCGCCGGTACGCTCCTCAAAGGGCTTGAGCTTCACGATAAATGTGGCCTGGTCGCTACCGGCGGCGCCGATGAAGTTGTAGCCCTGAATCTGCTCGCGGCTGTGAACCGCCGGGTTGTTGGCAAGCATAGAGTCAACTTGCGCTATCACCTGCTGGGTGCGGGCCACACTCGTGGCCGGCGGCATGCTGATGGTACAGAATACCATGCCGGTGTCCTCATCGGGCACAAGGCCGGTCTTGGTGGTACTCATCGTCACCACGAGGGCGGCGATGCCGGCCAGCACGATTATTGAGGCGAGAATGGGCTTGCGCACAAACTTCTCGAGAATCTTCTTGTACTTGTCGGTTGTGGAGTCGAAGGCCGTATTGAACGACTGGTGGAACCGCTCCACGCGGCTCATCTTGCGCTCGTGCCCTTCAGCGTCGTGGGGCTTGAGGAACACGGCACACAGCGCCGGCGACAGCGTCAAGGCGTTAAGCGCCGAGATGATAATCGACACAGCCATCGTCACACCAAACTCGCGGTAGAACGTACCCGACGTGCCGCCCATAAACGATACGGGCACAAACACCGCCGCCATCACGAGCGTGATGGAGATGATGGCGCCCGAGATTTCGTTCATCGCGTCGATTGAAGCGGTGAGCGAGCTCTTGTAGCCTTGGTCGAGCTTGGCGTGCACCGCCTCTACCACCACGATGGCGTCATCGACCACAATGGCGATGGCAAGCAGCAGGGCCGAGAGGGTGAGAAGGTTGACCGAGAAGCCTATAATCTTAAGGAAGAAGAACGTACCGATAAGCGACACGGGCACCGCGATAAGCGGGATGAGCGTGGAGCGCATATCCTGCAGGAACACATACACCACGATAAACACCAGCAACAGCGTCAGGAAGAGCGTGAATACCACCTCTTCGATAGCGGCGTAGAGGAACTCGGTCACGTCGTAGTTGATGTCATAGACGATACCCGGAGGGAAGCTCTTGGCCTGCTTCTCAATCTCGGCCTTGACGGCGGTGGCAATCTCGTTGGCGTTGGAGCCGGCCACCTGCATCACCATAGCCATAATCGACGGGCGGTTGTTGTTCTTCATCGACACGCTGTACATCAAGCCGCCCAGCTCTATTTTGGCCACGTCCTTGAGGCGGAGCGTCTGGCCTTGCTGGTCGCTGCTGATGATGATGTTGCCAAATTCTTCAGCGGTCTTCAAGCGGCCGGTGTAGCGCATCGAGTACTCAAAGGCCACGTTGGCGCGCTCGCCGAAGGAACCGGGCGACGCCTCGATGTTCTGCTCGGCAAGCACGGCCGTGATGTCGGAAGGCATAAGGTTGTACTGCTTCATCACGTCGGGCTTGAGCCAGATACGCATCGAGTAGGTCTTCATACCCGGCGACATCACATCGCCTACGCCCTGAATACGCTTCATCGCGGGGATGATGTTGATATCGGAGTAGTTGGTGAGGAACTCGTCGTCGTAGCGCCCGTCGGGCGAGGAGAGCGAGAACATTATCACCTGGGAGGTTTGGCGCTTGGTCACCGTCACACCCACGCGCGTCACCTCGGCGGGCAGCAACGCCTGGGCCTGGCTGACGCGGTTCTGCACGTTGACCGCACACATATCGGGGTCGATGCCTTGCTTGAAATATACGGTGATGGAGGCGCTACCGTTGTTGTCGGCGGTCGACATAATGTAGTCCATACCTTCCACACCGTTGATGCTCTCCTCAAGCGGGGCGAGCACGGAGTTCATCACGGTGATGGCGTCGGCGCCTTGATAGGTGGTGCGCACGCTGATCGTCGGCGGCGCAATGTCGGGGTACTGCTCAATAGGGAGGGTGAGCAGCCCTATAAAGCCCAGTATCACGATGACGATTGAAATCACCGTGGAGAGCACCGGGCGCTTTATGAAATTGGTAAATGTCATAGTCGTCTATCTATTGTCTGATGATATTGGCGCCGTGGGGTTATTTCTTCTCTTCGGCTTTCTTGTCGTCCTTCTTCTCGTCGCTCTGCGACTTGCCGCTCATAGCGTCGATGAAGCCTTTGGCGGTGCTTTGGTTGGAGCTTAGCTCTATGGCTTCGGTGATCTTCTGCTGATAGCGCTCCTCGGTGATGGGCGTAATCTGCATTCCGTCGCTGAGCTTGGTGATGCCGTTGGTGACGAAGCGGTCGCCCTCTTTGAGGCCGGAGGTTACCACGTAGTTGGTGCCGTCGTTCTGCGAGTCGACGGTGATCTCGGTGTATTTCACCTTGTTGTCGGCGCCGAGCACATACACGAATCGCTTATCCTGCACCTCGCTCACCGCGCTTTGCGGGATGAGGATGGCCGCGGCGTTGTCGTGGGGTATCATCACCACTGCCGAGGCGCCGCTCTTGAGGATGTGGTTGGGGTTGGCGAATTGGGCGATGAGCTGCACGCTGCCGGTGCGTGCATCGACCACGCCGCTGGCTTTGGTCACCTTGCCGGTGATGTCGTAGAGGGTGCCGTCGGCGAGCTGCAGCTTCACGGGTGGCATCTTGGCGATGGCGCCGTTGAGGCCGCCGGCGTCCTTCGACAGCTCAAGGGCCATCTTCTCGGTGATGGAGAAGTAGGCTTCGATGGTGCTGGCGTCGGATACGGTGGTCAGCGTGTTGGCCGCGCTCACGAGGGTGCCGCGCTTGAAGGGTAGGGTGCCCACCACGCCTGAGGCGGGGCTCTTCACGTAGCAGAAGCTGAGGGTCTCGCGAGCCGAGGCCAGTGCGGCCTGTGCTTGTGCTAAGGTGGCCTGCGCGCTCTCGTAGGTGTTGGCTGCCGATTGCAGCTCAAATTCACCTATCACGTTGTTGGCGTGGAGGTTCTTGGAGTTCTCATATTGGAGCTTGGCGGTGTTGCACTGCGCTACGGCTGTATTCACAGCGGCTTGGGCCTGGCGCACCGCGGCTTGATAAGTGGCGTTGTCGAGCACGAAGAGCACTTGTCCGGCGCTCACGCGCTGGCCTTCGCTTACATTCACCTGAACGAGAAACCCTTGCACCTTGGGATGTATCTCTACGTCTTGCACACCCTTGAGCGAGGCCGGGTAGGTGGCTTGCGATGTGGCGCTTTGGGTGGCAACGGTGCGAACGGGATACTCGTCGTCGCCGAATTTCATCTGGCCGCTGCCGCCACACGAGGCGAGCAGGGCTGTGAGGGCAATCGTTAATGCTAAATTGGTTGCTTTCATCTATTGAAAATTTAGTTCGTTTATTTCTGATTCATTGGCCCGTAGGGCGCTGTGTTGACGCGTCGCGTGGTCGCCTGAGCGATGGTTGACGCTGATGCCTATTTTTAGGCCAGCAAAATTAGCAATAAATCTCCATTTTTCGCTCTATCCGGAGCCCTTAATCGGGCGTTTTTCACATTATTTAGGGAAAATCGCCACTATGTGGGTAAGCCATCGCAGCGCGGGTGGGGGAATATTTGACGATATTTTGTAATTTTGCGGCGGCGTAGCGCGTCGGCGCGCGTCTTTGCAGCGATGCAACTGCGGTTTATCGACATAACGCGGCTCGTGATGGCTCTGTGTGTGGTGGGCGTCCACTCTTGGCAGGTGACGGCCCCCGCTGAGGGCTACCCGGCGGTGAGCACGCTCTTCAACGTGTTCCCGGTGCGCGTGTCGTTCTTCTTCGTGCTCTCGGGCTTCCTGCTGGGGCTGAAGCTCCACGCCGCCGCCGGGCGCGAGGCGCGCTCTGCGGCCTGCCGCAGGCATCTGAGCCATTCGTTCCGGCTGTTTTTTAACTGGGCACTGCTCTATGTGCCGCTGGCCGTGGCTGCCGCCTGGCTCAACGACGCGCCCTGGTGGCGCGACCTCGGCGCTTACTTCGCCGACCTCCTGCTACGCGGCGAGCCGGTGTGGGGGCAGGCGCTTTGGTACGTCTATTCGATGTCGATCACAGTGTCGATTATCTACCTCTTCGAGAGGCGCGGCTGGAGCTTGGCGCCGCTATGGGTGTTCGGCATAGCCTCGGCTATCTACTGCAACATCTACGAGTATCACTCCGCGCTGAGCGAGAGCCCCGCGGCGATGTTCGCCTATGGCATCCTCGACCGCCCGCTCAAGGGCATCCTGTTTATGCTCATAGGCGTCGCGCTCGCCCGCTATTCGGGCAGGGTGGGGCGCATGTGGCTCCCGGGACTGGTGCTGCTCGCGGCCTGCCCGCTGCTCTACGGCCTTAGGCTGCCCCTGCTCGAGCAGGTGGCCGGCACAGGGATGTTTATGCTCGCGGCCTCGGTGCCGATGCCCGAGTCGCCGGTGTATCTGGAGCTTAGGGTGATGAGCAAGTTCGTGTATTTCGCCCATCTGTTCTTCATCTTCGCGGCCTGGCTGCTGCAGCATTTCGGCATCGTGCA
>CAMHGU010000100.1 GCA_946184715.1 uncultured bacterium
CTCATTACCCTTGATTTAGCGGAAAGTGAGGGATTCGAACCCCCGGTTCCAAAAAGGAACAACGGTTTTCGAGACCGCCCCGATCGTCCACTCCGGCAACTTTCCCTTTTGCGAGGGCAAAGGTACAAAGAATTTTCATATTGGCAAGCATTTTTCGGCTGAAAAGTTGTAATTTTGTGCTCAATTATATGGTAAAATAATTTTTGACTATAGCCGATGTTCAATACAGTAGCTCTTTTTCAATGGGTTGAGGCCCATCTCAATTATTGGACTATCCTGATGCTGATGGCCATAGAGAGTTCGTTTATCCCGTTTCCATCGGAAGTGGTGGTGCCGCCGGCAGCCTACTTCGCGAGCCAGCCGGGCTCGGAGCTTAATGTAGTGCTCGTGGTGGTAGTGGCCACGCTTGGCGCCTTCATAGGCGCAGCCATCAACTACGGCTTGGCGATATGGATAGGGCGGCCGCTGGTTTATGCATTCGCGCGAAGCAGGGTGGGGCATATGCTGCTTATCGACGAGAAGAAAGTGGCTAATGCCGAAGAGTATTTCGACCGCCACGGAGCCGTGGCTACGCTTGTGGGGCGGTTAATTCCCGCCGTGCGGCAGCTGATTTCCATTCCCGCGGGGCTTGCCCGGATGAATTTCGGCAAATTCGCCCTATACACTTCGATAGGCGCCGGGCTTTGGAACTGTGTGCTCGCGCTCCTTGGCTATCTGTTGAGCCTTAGCGTGGCTCGTGATGAGCTTATCGGCGCCATTGAGCGCTACAACGGCTATCTCAACATAGCCGGCTACGCCTTACTGGCAGTCATCGTGATAGTGCTCGTGAAGCAAGGAATGAAGAAAAGCTCAAGCGACAGCAAAGAAAGTAATGACACTAACCAACAATAAAGGATTATGACACAAGTATCGCCTTCGCTGCTATCGGCCGACTTCGGCCGACTCAATGACGACCTTGAAATGATAAACCGCTCGGGAGCCGACCTTCTGCATCTCGACGTGATGGACGGGGTGTTTGTTCCCAACATTTCGTTCGGTTTCCCGGTGATGGAGGCCGTGGCCAAAGCTTGCCGGGTACCTCTCGATGTGCACCTTATGATAGTGGAGCCTCAGAAGTTTACCGCGCAGGTGGCCGCCCTCGGTGCCAAGTATATGACCGTGCATGCCGAGGCGTGCATCCATCTCGACCGTGTGCTGCATCAGATTAAGGATGCCGGAATGCAAGCCGGCGTAGCCCTTAATCCGGCCACTCCGCTATCGGCCGTGGAGAATGTGCTCGATGTGGCCGACCTGATCCTCCTGATGTCGGTCAATCCCGGCTTCGGCGGACAGAAGTTTATTGAGAACACTATAAATAAGGTGACCAAGCTTCGCTGTATGCTCGATGAGGCCGGCAGCAAGGCTGTGATAGAGATTGACGGAGGCGTAAATGGCGACACCGGCGCGCGCCTTGTGGCCGCCGGGGCCGATGTGCTCGTGGCCGGGAGCTATGTGTTCGGCGCAAGCGACCCGATAGCCACCATAGCCCAGTTAAGAGCCCTCTAAGCCTCTAAAGCGTGGTTTCAGTTCAAAATCTGGCGGTAGAGTTTTCGGCAAAGCCTCTCTTTGCCGATGTGTCGTTTGTAATCAACGACACCGACCGCATAGCCCTTGTGGGCAACAACGGGGTGGGGAAGACCACCTTGCTGACCATCATAGCCGGGCTGCAGCAGCCCACCCGCGGCACCATCGGCGTCCCTTCCGACACCGTGATAGGCTACTTGCCGCAGCATATGAAGCTCAACGACTCGCGCACGCTCATAGAAGAGGTGCGACTCGCATTCAGCAAGATCAACGACCTTAAACTACGACTTGAACAACTTAACGCAACTCTCACCACCACTGATAATTACGATGAGGACAAGTATCAGCGCACGCTCGATGAGATAGCCCATATCGACCAGCTGCTCTCAATCTACGGAAGCGACAACTGCGAAGCCGATATCGAGAAGACGCTACTCGGTTTAGGGTTTGTGCGTACCGACTTCGAGCGCCCCACGAGTGAATTTAGCGGAGGCTGGCGTATGCGTGTGGAGCTTGCCAAGTTGCTCTTGCAGCGCCCCGATGTGCTGCTGCTCGATGAGCCCACCAACCACCTCGACATCGAGTCCATTCAGTGGCTCGAAGCGTTTCTCAAACAGCGCAATAAGGCAGTGGTGGTGGTGTCGCACGACCGCGCATTCATCGACAACGTCACCAATCGCACCATCGAAATTTCGTGCGGCAAGATTTACGACTACGCCGTAAGCTACAGCCAATTTGTAGAGCTGCGTCAAGAGCGCATAGCGCAACAGCGTCGCGCCTACGACAACCAGCAGAAGCTCATTCACGACACCGAAGAGTTTATCGAGCGGTTCCGCTACAAAGCCACCAAGGCGGTGCAGGTGCAGAGCCGCATCAAGCAGCTTGCCAAGATAGTGCCTATCGAAATCGACGAAGTCGATACCTCGGTGATGAACCTACGCTTCCCGCCGGCGCCACGCTCCGGCGACTATCCCGTGATAGCCGAAGGCGTAGCTAAGGCCTATGGCGACCATCAGGTGTTTGCCGGCGTGGAGTTCACCATCAAGCGCGGCGAGAAGGTGGCGTTTGTAGGGAAAAACGGCGAGGGCAAATCCACTCTCGTCAAGTGCATAATGGGCGAGATACCCTTTGATGGCAAGCTGACCATAGGCCACAACGTCAAGATAGGTTATTTCGCACAAAACCAGGCTCAGCTTATGGACGAGAACCTGACGGTATTCGACACCATCGACCGTGTGGCCGTGGGCGATATCCGCACCCGTATCCGCGACATTCTCGGCGCCTTTATGTTCGGCGGCGAAGCGTCCGACAAGAAGGTGAAGGT
Organism: uncultured bacterium; assembly: GCA_946184715.1. Classification (GTDB taxonomy): domain Bacteria; phylum Bacteroidota; class Bacteroidia; order Bacteroidales; family Muribaculaceae; genus CAMHGU01. The sequence continues at coordinate 2,888 of CAMHGU010000100.1, forward strand.
GCTCTCAGGCGGCGAACGCTCGCGCCTTGCGATGATAAAGCTACTGCTCGAGCCTGTCAACCTCCTAATCCTCGATGAGCCTACCAACCACCTCGATATGCGCTCCAAGGATGTGCTCAAGCGAGCCATCAAAGAGTTTAACGGCACTGCCATCGTGGTGTCGCACGACCGAGAGTTTCTCGATGGCCTTGTGGAAAAGGTGTACGAATTCGGCGGCGGGCACGTGAGAGAGCATCTGGGCGGCATCTACGACTTCCTCCGCACGAAGCAGATAAGTTCACTGCAAGAGCTCGAGAAGCGACAGTCGCAGCCCGCGAAGCCCAAAGAATCGGCCGGGCCGAGCGCCGAAGCCGGCACCGACGTTGCCCCCAAAGAGCAGCGCAAGCTCAGCTATGCCGAGCAACGCCAGCAAGAGAAGCTCCTCAAGCAAGGCAAGAAGCGAGTGGAGCAGGCCGAGGCCGAGGTGGCCTCACTCGAGGCCAAACTTGCCGACATCGAGGCACAGCTCAGCGCCGGAGCCACCGACCCGCAGCTCATCGAGAACTACTCGGCCACACAGAAAGCGCTCGAAAACGCGATGAGCGTGTGGGAGCTTGCCGTGAGCGAGCTTGAGCGTCTTACCCCTTGACAATCAATTATCAACCAATATCAATTTAATAATGAAAGCTTTGAAGTACGCATTGATTGCAACAGCACTGACATCGGCAATAGCAGCCGATGCAGCTACGACGCACGGCGTCAATCCTGCCAACATCGACCCCTCGGTGGCTCCGCAGGACGATTTCTACGACTATGCCTGTGGCGGGTGGATTAAGGCCAACCCAATAGGCGATGAGTATGCCCGTTTCGGCACCTTTGATGAGCTCGGCGAGAACAACCGCAAGCAGCTTCGAGACCTTTTCGACCAGCTCTCCGCATCGGAGCAAGCTAAAGGTTCGGTAGGGCAGAAGGTGCGCGACATCTACCTCCTCGGTATGGATAGCGTGCGTCTCAACCGCGAAGGCGCCGACCCCGTAAAGGCCGACCTCCAATTCATCAACGCGATGAAGCGCGCGCAGCTCACCGACATGGTGATATGGGAGCACGCCGGCATAGGTAGCCCATTCTTCGGCTGTGGCGTGGAGGCCGATATGCTCAACTCCAACATCAACACCCTCTACATCTCCCAACCCGGCCTCGGGCTTCCCGACCGCGACTATTACCTCAGCAACGAGGGCAATATGAAAGAGATTCGCACCCAATACGTGAAGTATCTCGAAGATATCTTCGCTATGTCGGGCTACACGAAGAAAGACGCCAAGCGAGCCGCCAAGAACATAATGGCACTCGAGACCAAGCTCGCTGAGTACAGCTGGGATCGCGTGCGCCTGCGCGACATCGCCTCGCAGTACAACCCCACCGACGTAGCCACGCTCCAAGCCAACTATCCCTTCATCGACTGGAATGCTTACTTCAAAGGCATCGGCATCGACAATGTAGGCCAGGTGGTGCTTATGCAGCCCGACGTGATGCAGAAGGTAAACACCCTCGTGGGTACCCTTACCGACCAGCAAATCAAGGACTATATGGCCTACAACTACCTGTCGTCGGCCATCGGCTATCTCGGCGACGACTTCATTCAGCGCTCCTTCGAGTTCTCGCGCCTTATCTCTGGCAAGAAAGAGATAACTCCGCGCTGGAAACGCGCCCTCAACGTGCCCAATGGTATGCTCGGCGAGGCCGTAGGCGAGCTTTATGTGGCCAAGTACTTCCCCAAAGAGGCTAAAGAACGTATGCTTAAGCTCGTGGGCAACCTAAAGAAATCACTTGCCGAGCACATTCGCTCCAACACCTGGATGAGCGACTCCACCAAGATCAACGCTCTGGTGAAGCTCAACTCCTTCACCGTAAAGGTGGGTTACCCCGATAAGTGGCGCGACTACTCGGCCATCACCGTTGATCCCGCTCAGTCGTACTGGACCAACGTCAAGGGTATGATTAAGGCCGAAGCCGCCCGCGAGATTGCCAAGTACGGCAAGCCCGTCGATAAGGACGAATGGGGAATGTCGCCACAAACGGTCAACGCCTACTACAACCCACTGGCCAATGAGATAGTGTTCCCTGCCGGTATCCTTCAGCCGCCGTTCTTCGACTTTGAAGCCGACGATGCCAGCAACTACGGTGCCATAGGCGTGGTTATCGGACACGAGATGACCCACGGATTTGACGACCAGGGCCGCCAGTTCGACCAGGACGGCAATATGACCGACTGGTGGGCTCCCGCCGACGCCGAGAAGTTCAAAGCGCTGACCGACATCCTTGCCGACCAATACAGCTCTATCGTAGTCATCGACGACCTTCACGCCAACGGTCGCTTCACCCTCGGCGAGAACATTGCCGACCACGGTGGTCTCAACGTAGCCTACTCGGCGTTCAAGAAGACCGTGCAGGGGCAGGGCAACGAGAAGATCGACGGTTTCACCCCCGACCAACGCTTCTTCCTCGCCTACGCCAGCGTATGGGCAGCCAATATCCGCCCCGAAGAGATTGTGCGCCGCACCAAGACCGACGAGCACTCGCTCGGCCGCTGGCGCGTCAACGCCGCTCTCAAGAACATCCCCGCCTTCTACGAAGCCTTCAGCATCAAGGCAGGCGACAAGATGTGGCTCGACCCCGCCAAGCGCGTCACCATCTGGTAATCCACATCCCAGCGACAACGCATAAAGAGAGGAGCCGCCCCGCATCGGGCGGCTCCTCTGCTTATATTGGGAATCGGTTGAGGGATTACTCTGCGGGGGTGTTCCAGGTGCAATCGAGGAATTCGAAGGTGCCTTGCGCCACTACCTTGAAGCGGATGGTATGGGTGGTGTTGGCGCCATCGTACACCACAAACGAGATTGTGTAGATAACGTCGATACCTTCGAGCGGCACAGCTTCGGGGTGCAGCTTGGCGAGCGCGCCGGGCATCACCTCGGTCTCGAAGCGGCGTTTCATCAGGGCGGTAATCTCCTCGTCGGTCATTCCTTCGTAGCCGGCGGGGTACTGCTCGCGAGCCTTGGCCGGGCGCAGATCCACGTCGTTCTGATAGGCCGAAGTGCCGCAGTAGTACTCGTTGTTGCCATAGGAGGTGACGTAGCCCATACCGCTCTTGATGTCGGTGGAGCCGAGAGGCTTGTCGATGTTCTCAAATACCCAATCGCAGCAGGCCTGGTAGTAGAGTTGCGAAATCTCCTGGTTCTTGCCGCCGGGGAGGATGATAGTCACATTGGGGTCGTACATCCACTTTCCGCCGGTGCGTACAAACTGTGCTGATTCCTCAACCACGCCGTTGTCCTTCACCCAGTTGGTGCCGTCGTAGGTGTAGTGGTCGCAGCGCACTGTGGCAGCGCCGCTGGCATAGTAGTTGTAAACCACCAGCTGCTCCTGCTCGGCCTGAGCGTAGGGGTGTTTCTGCTTGAGATAGGTGGGGATAAAATCGTCGGGGGCAGTGAGGTTGGTATATTTCTGACCCATAGCGGCATAGTCATCGGCGGTGAGCACATCGGCATTGTCGAGCACAGTCCACTTAGAGCCGTTGCGGTAGAGCACGGCCGCTGCGGTGCTTGTGGGCACAATGACATCTTTCAGATGAGCCTTGCGCAGGCGCCAAGAGTTGGCGGGCACCACCTGAGTGGCCACCATACTTACATACTTAGATCCGGCGATGGCAATCACATAACCTTTCACCATCACCTGATTGCCATCGGTGAGATACTGGCGCAGCTCTTCAGGGGCGTAATATACGCTACCCATAGCGGTCTCGGCGCCGGCCACTTCGATGTTGATATTCACGCCGTTGATTCTTACGGTGCCCTGCATAGTGCCGTAGTAGGCGAGCTCGGGGCTTTCACGGGCGAGCATAGCATCGAGCGCGGGGCCGTCGAATGTGGTGCCTTCGGGGTAGGTATAGCCCTGAGAGCCGGCTTTCTCCACGGTGGCCGACGAGCCGCTCACCTGCAATCCGCGGTTGTAGGAGCTGATGGCGCCGTTGACGATAAGCTGGTCGCCGAGGGCTACCGATGTGGCGTCGAAGCCGTTGCCCATATACACGAATATGGAGCCGCTATTGTCGGTGAGTATATAGCCATTGGTGGCGATGGCGGTCACAAGACCCTGAATCTCATAGGTTGAACCTTCCACCACTGTGCCGATGACCGATGACATTGTCCACGACGGAGTGGGTTCCGGCTCTGGCTCGGGTGCCGGAGCAGCGCCGAACTGAGGCTCTTGCGGCGACACATTGTAGTTGACGATGAGGTAGCTGCCGTCGTCGTTGTCGTCGAATTGGTTGCTAACCACGTCAATCAGATGCTTGGCGGCGGGGTGGGAGGGAGCGAAGGCATTGACGAAGTCGGTCTTGCTACCCCACAGATACTGATAGTCCTCGGTAGTGAGCGTATAGGTCTCGGCAGCTTCGATAGCTGCGGCTTCGGCCGGAAGGCCTACCGCCTGGCGATAAGTGATTTTGATAGCCGAGCCGTCGCTGAGCGTGAAGTAGGGGAAATCAGGGTCGCTGAGGAAGTTGGGGATATACTCCTTGGCGGTGATTTCATCGGTGAAGTAATGGTTGGTGCCTACGGCTTTGAGCTGCGCGGCTTTATCTTCACCGGCAAGGGCTACGTTGGCGGCATTGGCGGCAAGGTTGGCATAGTCGCCGTCGGTGAGGGTGTAGTTGATACTCTTCACCTCAGCCGGCAGCTTGTCGCCGTCGAAGCCGTCGAGCTTGTTGTTCCAGCTATCCGTGTCGCAACTTGCGAGGAGCAGTGCGACAGCGCCCATAAGTAACGTATTTGAAATATGCAGTTTCATATAGTTGAGCTGATTATAATGTTAGAAATTGAACTTCAAGCGCACGGAGTAGGTGCGGCCGAAAGAGTAGTACACACGATAAGCGTTGTCCCAAGCGCCCACTTCGGCGGTGCTGGTGTAGGCGTCCATCACGTAGTGGTAGTTGAAGAGGTTGTGGATGTTGCCGCTGAGGGTGGCGCGGAGGTCGCCCGTGATGCGGAACGAGTAGCTTGCGTTGATGTCGAACTGGTTGCCCCAGGGGATACGCCACGGCTGAGCCAC
>CAMHGU010000101.1 GCA_946184715.1 uncultured bacterium
CGTCGAGAAACGGCAGCAGCGAGTATTTCGACCCGATATAGTTCATACGAAAGTCACCTTGTTATTAACTATGTCGTAAGTAATAGTCTTGAACGGCTTCATGTTGACAACGCCTTTATAGTGGGAGCTAAATTTGTTGATAGCATCGGCTAAATCAGCCGATGATGCCTTAGCGGCAGCACTTGCTCGCGTCAACAATACAGGCGTGATTACGCAAGCGTGGTTGGGCGTATAGTATTGAGAAAGCCACTCAATGTACCGGTACATTTGATTAACGTGGGCGACTTCAGCCTCTACACATTTTAGCTCAATGATATAGAGGTTCTCCAGTACAGAATCGGGTGATTTGGTTACAACAACTACGTCCATCCGTTGCATACCCACGCCACACGAAACTTCATTGCCGAGCCATATAATGCTCTCATTGGGGCTGAATAGGGCTTTATTGAGGCTTTGGCAAGCGGGAGTGCCGATATTCTTTGTGATGAAAGCCTGGAGATGAACCTCGTGGGCCCGATTCCGTGAGAATTTCTCAATCAGGCGATCAGAGATGTCGATAGGGGTGCAGCGCGATGTGTTGTAGCGCAAAGCCGATGCCTTTGTGATGCTATTTGTGGCCGGATCGTAGGAGTACCCTCCAAGCGTTGACCGGAGCGTGGCGCCATTGTTTTTCGTCTGAATCAGATTTATTAATCGGCGTGATTCATAAAGGGTTATCATAGTGTTGCCGCGGTTGCCTTTCAGTTTTCGGTAAATTAGGCTCCACAGCATCTGACTCGGGTTGTTGATGTGCTTTATCTCATCCAAAGCCTCCCATTCGCTCACCCCGGTGGCGTACACATCATAAGGCTCTATGAGCGCCCTGTATTGAAGGCTTTTAGTAAGACTCGGATATTTGTCATCGCAGGTGTCGGTGAAGGCTACATCGGAGCTGCCCGGTATCGCTTTCACTTTGAAAAGGCCGAAGAATGTGCCCTCGTGCTTCGGTGACTGCTGCGAGTAGAAAATCACAAGGTCGCCATCTCTCATTCGGCAGCAGTCGGCTGCAATACCCGCTTGGGTGCGCTCGGTAGTGGAATGGATTGAGCTGTCGATGTTGCCGTTGTTGATGCCAAACGGCTTATCGGTACCGGTGCCGATAAACATATATTCAAGATGCTGCTTGAACGTGCTATCGTCAACTATGAGAATATGGGTAGTCATAGATCTTCAGGATATAGCTTGCGCATTATCACTTGGGCCGTTTCAGTGGTCGTCTCTTCAATGATACGCCGCGCAGAACTTTTACGATACTCTACAGGATCATATTGATAGCATCCTTCGCAACCTAAATCGGGGTTATAATTTTCATCACCTTTGTAGAAGGAGTAAGGGTTGCCTTTGATATTTCTGGCGTCCCATCTCTTGTCGGTTCTTCTGCAATTTTTGCATATTTGACGCTTGATGTCATTGGCGGCTTTACACAAAGGCTGAAAATCATCAATCCGTTGTTTTGAAGGATCGGAAACACGCAGGTTATTCTTCCTTCCGTCTTTGTGATCTACTTCGATGGTGGTATTCTCAGAAGACCCTGCTACGCCAAGCATTACGCATTTTTGAGCGCGGATAGTCTCAACTATATCTTTACGAATTGCTTGGCTGAAGTGATTATCATCGTTGAGGCCGTCGAGCCGGATGCCATCTATGCTATTGCCGGGGGTGATGTCGCGTCTGACCGAAATTTTATATTTCTTTTGAAGTAAAGAAGACTTTCGCCCCCAACTTAAGCCGTTCCCTAAAGTAAGAGAGGAATATTTACCAACAAATTCAGAGGTGTAAACCCATCTACTTTTTCCATTATCATCGGGCTTAGCCAATTCTAAAAACAGGTCGATTTTTGACTTTGCCATTGGTTAGAACATTTTTTTGAATACGAAAATATACTCGTGCTTGAACAGGAAATAGTCGCTCTTCATAGCTCGGTATTTCCAAATGTTGAGAGCGCCTAATTTGCCTCGGTTGCCCTCTATGTTTTTTACCACAATGCCTTTGAGCTTTACGTTGAAGTTGCGCTTTATCAAGTCCATCGTGTAGAATGCAAGGGGCACCACCTCGCTGTTTTTGTAGATGTCGCCCATCACTACCGCAAAGTAACCGCCTTTCTTTAGGTAGCTCAAGCCGTTGGTAAAGGCCTCCTTGAGCTTCGATAGGAAGAGGTCGAGGTCGCTTATGTTTGAAAGGTCGCGCGGGTCGTCGGAGAATTTGACGATGTCAAGATAGGGAGGGTGAGCTATCAAGAAATCGGCATTGGCTTTATTGAGCTGAGATAGACCCTGCCGTGTCTTATTGTGGAAGTCTTCGCTATCGGTGACGTCGCAATTCAGCATGGAGTACCACATCCATCGGGTTGCTGCCATCGTATTGTTCACATAGTCAATTACTTCAGCGTTGATGTCGTAGCCGATGTAAGGACGGCCGAGACTCTCACATTCAAATAGAGTGGTTCCGCTGCCGGCAAACAGTTCCATTACGAGGTCGCCTGGGGCGGTGTAGCGACGAATCAGTTGATTGGGAATCTGCGGAATGAAGTTGCCGTGATAAAAGTTGGAGTGCTTCCCGCTTTTATCACGTTCATTTATGATCCAGAGACTGTCAACGTTATAGTTCAGCTCTTTCCAATTATCTGAATTTACTTCATTCATTTTGCTGGGCATTAATATACGCAAAGGTAGTCAAATTATCGGATATGCGGGCAGTGGTGAATGGAGAAATTGCTGCGGAGGGTCGCAAGGCGTCGCCGAGTACACCGCCGAGTACTCGGTGGGCGGTGGGGGAGGGACGGTGGGCTATGCGGGGGCGTAGCGGCGGGCGAGGCGGAACTGGTAGCGGTAGACGAGGCAGGCCAGGGCGAGGTAGGCGGCCACGTGGATCCAGAGGATGCGGATTTCGGGGAGTATCTGGCTGAAGGAGGCGCCCATAGAGTTGACGCGCACGAATGCTCTCACGCCGAATGTGCTTGGGAATAGCCAGGATACGCCTTGCCAATATCCGGGAATGCTCGACTGCGGCCAGGACACTCCGGTGAGGAATAGGAGCGGCACGGAGACGAATACCATCAGCAGCATGACGTTTTCACGATAACGCACGAGGCACGACACCGTCATGCCGAAGAAGATACTGGCCAGGGTGTAGGGCAGTAGCATCAGCAGCAGGGTGCGGGCGTCGGCGAGCTGCGGGAATGAGAACATCTTGGGCACCGCCATAGCGAGGTAGGCTGCGGCAATGAAACCTATCATAGCGTAGCAAAGGGCTTTGCCGATGACGATGCGGTAGGCACCGCGATAGTGAGGGTCGTCGTCGGGGATAAGCTGGCCGTTGCGGTGTCGCTCGCGGGCGGTGCCGGCGGCCATGCCGATGCCGAGGGCTATGGCTTGCTGCAGAATTAGCATCAGCACTGCGGGCAGCACGCAGGAGCCGTAGCCGCCCGAGGGGTTGAACATCGCCACGTCGTCGACGGCCAGCGGCTGGGCGGTGATGAGGTCCTCGCGCTTGGTGTAGTTGCCGGCGCGCTTGATGTTGATTCCGGCGCCGAGACGTCCGGCTTCAATCATAGCGGTCTGATACACGGCTTTGTAGGCCAGCATAAGCGACATATCGCAATAGACGCTGATGGTGGCTTGCTCGCCTCGATTGATGCGCGCGGCAAAGTCGGAGGGGATGAGGTAGATTCCTTTGACGAGCTGCCGGCTGACGAGCGAGCGGGCCTCGTCGAGGTCGGCGGCATAATAGGTTATATCGACGTCGGGCGTGGCGTCGCAGTCGTGGATAAACTGTCGCGAGAGGGCCGAGCGTGACTGGTCGACGACGGCTACGGGGGTCTCGCGCAGGGTCTCGTTGTTGTATATCCAGGAGTAGAGCAGGGGATAGCCCAGCGGCACTATCACGAGAAACATCAGCACGCCTTCGTCCTTGATGACCTGCATTAGCTCTTGCCGCCAGATGTAGAGCACATCGGCGAGGTGTTCTTTATATTTACGGAATATAGACATAATGGAGCATCGCGTTTTTAACTTTACGGATTACCATCCAGGGCAGTAGCGTAAACGCTATGAGCGCCACGAGGTGTAGCCACACGTCGAGCACGGGGAAGCCGTTGAGCACGGTGGCTTGGTAAATCATCCAGTAGTGGCGCAGTGGGAACAGCCACGACATCGCTTGCAGCGGCGTGTCCATTCCGGCCACCGGAAATGCCGAGCCGCACATCGAGATGCTGAGCACCGACCATAGCGAGCTGATGCTCATCGACATACGCAGCGAGGGCATCAGGCCGAAGGCGAAGATGCCGAAGCCGAGCGAGGCGAGCACCTGCAGGAGTGTCAGCCTTACGATATTCCACACTCCTCCCTGATGGGGGAAATGCAGGACGTTGAAGATATAGAATAGGTAGAGGAATATGACGAGGAGGAATATCACGGCGTGGACCAGATACTTTCCGATGATGGCCACTACGATGTTGCCGTGGGCGCGTTCGAGCCACTCTTTGCCGGTGTCGAATTTCATCTCGGTGCCGAGGGCGTAGGCCGAGAGCAGGGCCATAAAGAGCATCAGGATACCGGGCACAAACACGGTGGTGAGGCTGTAGTTGTAGCTGCCGTAGGGGTTGCCTATCATGTGGGCGCTGATGGCGACGGGTTGCAGTGCCGCCTTAATCTGGCGCGGCGTGGCGCCTTTGGCGCTGAGCACGGCCTGTCCCACTGCCGCCGAGCCGAGGGTGGTGATGGTCTTGAGGTCCTTCGAGGCCATAGAGCCGGCGGTGAGGCACGTCATCGTGTAGTAGTAGGAGACTTTGGGACGGCGTCCCGACAGGAGCTTGGCGGCGGTGCCTTGCGGGATGTAGAGGTAGGCATAGACGGTGCCTTCCTGCATAGCGGCGCGCGCTTCGGTGACCGAGGCGAAGTGATACGTGACGCGCGAGGTTTGCATAGCGTCGAGGGTGCGCACCAAGCCTCGCGACACGGTGCTATTGTCGTGGTCAACCACGCCTATGGGCAGGTCTTGCGGCAGACCCTCATCGAGCATCGTGGTGAAGAACAGCACCAGCAACGTGGGGAAGGCAATCATGCAGAAGCCGTAGATGCGGTTGCGGCGTAGAATGCCAAGCTCGCGGAGCGCGATGTGGAATATCGAGGTGATATATTTCATCAACGTGCTCACTTTTCGGCGGCTGACCGTGTGAGAACTACCGACATTCCGGGCCTGATGCCCTCAATCGAGGCGGTGGGGCGTGCCTTCACCTCAAATGTCTTCTGGTCGTATTGTCCGCTGGCTTTGGTGGCTTTCCACACTGCGAAAGAGCCTTTGTCCTTCATCGAGGTGATTTTCATCGTGGCTTCGCGGTCGAGAGCGGGGATTCTCACCGTAATCTCTTGCCCTACTTTGAGTTCTTTGAGCTGGTCTTCGCGGATATTGAATGTGGCCCATTGGTCGGACATCACGGCGACCGACATTATGGGTGTTCCGGTGCCAACGAGCTCACCCACCTTGGGATACACCTCGGTGACTTCGCCATCCATCTGGGCTATCTGCACAGTCTCGCGCATGTAGCTTGTGACCTCCTGCACGGCGCCTCGTGCTTGCCCGGCGGTGGCTGCCGCCGCTTGGCGCTCCTCGGCTCGGGCACCGTTGACGGCCATCTCATATTGGCTCTGAGCGGCTTTCACTTGGGCTTGAGCCGCCTTGTAGAGGGCGAGAGCCTCGTCGTACTTCTGAGCGGAGACTACCTCCTCCTCGTATAGTGCTTTGATGCGGTGGTACGATTTCTCGGCAATCTCGAGGCCGGCTTTGGCTTGCTCGAGGAGCTGCGCGGCGGCCTGGATAGTCTCCCGACGGGCGCCATTCTGCGCCATCTGAGCTATCGCGGCGGCGGCATCGGCGGCGCCTTGCGCTTGCGCCATCTTGGCTTCCACCTCGGGGGCTTCGATGATGGCCAGGGTGTCGCCGGCGCGCACCATATCGCCTTCCTTGACGCAGAGCTTGAGGATGCGGCCGGGCACTTTGCCCGATACTCGATACTCTTCCACTTCCATCTCGCCCTGTATCACTTCAGGGTCGCGGCCGAGGGCTAAAAAGCCGATGAGGGCCACGATGGCCACTACCGCCGTGAAGCCTGCCACGGCGAGCAGTATGTTGTTATGCTGTTCTTTTGCTTTGTCGGTCATATAGCTCTATGAATTATGGTGTTATAAGCGGTTGAAAATTGTCATTGGATGGTGCCAAGGGCTTTGTCGAGCTCGCTTTGGGCCAGATGCAGGCCTATCTCGGCGTCGATTTTCCGGGTTTGGGCCAGCTGCCAGGCTGTTTGGGCCTCCATCACGGTGGTGAATTGCGCGGTGCCTTCTTTGAAAGCGAGATTGGCCATGCGCAGGTTCTCGTCGGCGTGAGCCACATTGGCGGTCGCCATCGTGAGCTTCTTGCGAGCTTCGTTGAGCTTGAAGTTGCTCTGGTTCACTTGCAGCTCCACCATCTGCCGTGCATCGTCAAGCTCCATATTGGCGATGGCCGTGGCCACCTTTGAGGCACGCACCTTATGCGACACGTCGCCCCAGTTCCAGATGGGGATACGCACGAGCACGCCGATGTTCCAGAATCCGCCGAATTTCTTCTCGAAGCCGTTGAAGGTGTTGGGGTTGGAGAAGGCGTAGCCGCCGGTGAGCAACACTTGAGGCAGATTGCCGGCTCGGAGCACCTTGGTGGTCTGCTCGCTTAGGGCTACGGTGTTGCGGAGCACTTTCAGCTCGGGGCGGTTGGCCAAAGCCACGTCGGCGCGGGCTTCGAGGGGCGCCGGAGCCTCGGCCCAGTCGAAGTCGGCCGTGGTTTCGTCGGCAAGGGTGATAGGCTCGTCGACGGGGAGGCCGCAGAGCTGGCAGAGCAGCATCTTGGCCAGCGCGAGCCCGTCGGACACTTGAGTGACGGCCATCTCGGCCTCGTTGAGCCTGACGCCCACGCTGAGGTAGTCGCCTTTGATGGCCACGCCGTGCTCCACGAGCTTCTGCACGTCGTCGCGGAGCTTGCGCACGAGCGCCATATAGCTCTCGGCGAGGTCGAGCTTATGCCGGAGCGACACCACTTGCCAGTACACTTGGTCGATGCTGTAGATGGTGCCTTGCCGCTTCGCTTCCAGGGCGTTGGCGGCCATCTCCACGTTGATGTCGGCAATCTTGTTGGCGGCTACGATGGCTCCGCCCATATACACCGGTTGCGTCACCATCACGGCTCCGCCGAAGAGGTTGCGGGTGTCGGTGCGCAGAGCGTTGACGATGCCGGTGCCGGCCATATCGAGGGCGCCGGCAAATTCGGTCATATCGGCCGTAAACTTAGCTTGCGCGGCGGCCGGCAACTGCTGGATTACCGAGCTGATGCGGTTGGTGAGGTCGGCGGCGGCGTTGGTGCCGAGGTTGGTGAGCTCGTTCTTCTGGTCGTTGTTGAGCAAGGAGATCTCTTTGCTCATCCATAGGTAGCCGCCTATGGCGCTCAGGTGAGGCAGGTACTTGGCGCGGGCCGATTTCTTGAGGCTCTCGTTCATCTCTTGCTTCATCGAGGCGATGCCTAGCTGCTTGTTGTTGCTCAGCGCCAAGGCGCGGCAGCTGTCGAGCGTCAGCACTCGCTGTGCGTGCACCGCGGCGGGCGCGAGCAGCAGTAGCGCAAGCAGCGCCACTCGCAGCACGGCAACGACGGCGCGCCACCGCCGATGTCCTGTTTTCTTGTTGACCGGTTTATTCATCTTTTACCATAGTTCTATCAGTGTATAATCAGAGGATAAAGGTACGAAAAAAATGTGTCACATAGCTCGCCACATCGCGAAAAAGCTAAACAAAGCCCCAAAGGTTCTATAAACTAGATGTTCCAGTTCTTCTAGATCTTCTAGATTCTCTATAACCTCTGAGGCTCGTGCAAGAGGGTGATC
>CAMHGU010000102.1 GCA_946184715.1 uncultured bacterium
TGAATGGTGACAAGATGAAAAAGTGTGTTTCTATATTATTGGGACTGTGTGTGGCTTTGTCGCTTTGGGCACAGGACGATTGTGAGATGACTTTCCCGCAGGCCGAATGGACCGAGGCCGGCGAGATACTGATGCATACGCCGGGGCAGGAGCTGTTTGATGGCATTATCCACCCGTCGGCAGGCCTTTTCGAGGACTATTTCGATGTGGACAGCGCGGCGGCGGAGCATCGAGGGTATATCAGAATGCTTGAGGCCAATGGCATCAGCGTGCACACGGTCGCAGGAATCCTCAATGAAGTGGGGCTCGACAGCCTTCGGGCGCTTGCCGTGCGGTCGTTGCGTTACGATATCAGTGCTATGCCCGAAGCCGACAGCGCTGCCACCGAGGCTTACCGGCTGGCGACGGTGGCCAAGATGAGCCGTGCCGACTTGATACGCTGCGTGATGCTGCGGCCCACGGTGGTGCTTCAAGCCACCGATAACAACACGGGCTACGAAGCGCAGTATCTTCACGCACCATTGATGAACCTCTACTTCACTCGCGATCAGAGCATCACCACGCCGCGAGGGCATATTATCTGCAATATGAATAGCTCGCAGCGAAGCGTGGAGACCGATGTCATTGAGCTGTGTTACAGCCACCTCGGGCAGAAGCCTATCCTGCGCATCACCGGCGAAGGACGGCTGGAGGGTGGCGACTATATTCCCGCCGGCACGGTGGCGCTCATAGGCTGCGGTATGCGTACCAACGACGAGGGCATACGCCAGCTTTTGGAGGCCGATGCCTTGGGGCACGACACGGTGGTTGTGGTGCGCGACCATAAGCTGTGGCAGATGCAGATGCATCTCGACACTCATTTCAACATCATCGACAGCGACCTGTGCACTATGGTGCGCTCGCGCTACGAAGCGGCCCCCGGCAGCCCCGAATACAACACCTGCGACATCTGGGCTCGCAAGCCCGGCACGCTCAAGTACGGGCTGTGGCGGCGCGACGTGTCGTTTGTGAACTATCTCGAGGAGCGTGGTTTTCGCATTATCCCTATCGACGAGCGTGACGAGCTTCACTACGCCAACAACTACCTCACCATCGCGCCTCGCCACATTATGGCCGTGGGCGGACAGTCGGCCGAGCTGCAGCAACGTTTCCGCGATGCCGGCGTGACGGTGGAGTGGGTGCCTCTCGAGAACCTGATTAATGGCTACGGCGCAGCTCACTGTATGACGCAGGTGCTGCGGCGCCGGCCCAGCGTAGCTGAAGTGCAGCCGACAGCCACCACCGTAAGGTAACGCTTCGCCGGCCTGTCTATGTGAGAATCGGCGCGTTTTCTTGCCGATATCGGCAAGAAATGCTATCTTTGCAAGTGGAATCGGCGATTATGCGTGCCGATGGAGTAGTGTATGGAGTATATATCAGCAAGTCAATTTGCCGAGAAGTACGGCATCGCGGAGCGCACGGCGCGCAACTATTGTGCCGTAGGCAAGATAGAGGGGGCGTTCCTTACAGGGAAGACCTGGAATATCCCTGCCGAAGCCACTTTGCCACAACGCAAATCGCGGAAAGAGCGAATCACACCGCTCTTGGCCGCTCTAAGGGAGCAGAAGGCTTCCCGCCTTAAAGGCGGCATCTATCATCGTACGCAAATCGACCTGACCTACAATTCGACTCACATAGAGGGTAGCCGCCTGACTCACGAGCAGACGCGCTATATCTTTGAGACCAATACAATCGGTATCACCGATGAAATTGTAAACGTTGACGACGTGGTGGAGACTGTCAATCACTTCCGCTGCATCGATTACGTCATCGACCACGCAGAGGAGAAGTTGACCGAGGGCTTCATAAAGCAGCTGCACTACCTGCTGAAGTCGGGCACGTCCGATAGTCGTAAGGGCTGGTTTGCCGTGGGTAATTATAAGCGTCGGCCCAATGAGGTGGGTGGGCAATCGACCTGCCGGCCTGAGAATGTGCACAGGGAGATGAAGCGGCTACTCAGCGGATACAATTCCCACAAGGCACACTCTATGGAGGAGCTGCTCGACTTCCATGTGCGCTTTGAGACAATACATCCTTTCCAAGATGGTAATGGACGCGTGGGGCGGGGCGATTACTGTTGTTCAAGGAGTGCCTGGCCAATGCCATAGTGCCATTTATCATCACTGATGACCTGAAGATGTTCTACTATCGCGGGCTGCGAGAGTGGGGGCGCGCCGAGGGCTATCTCACTGATACTTGCCTTACGGCTCAAGATAATTTCAAGGTATTATTAGATTACTTTAGGATAAAATATTGATTGACAGATATTTTTGGAGAATTGACGGAGAATTGCTACCTTTGAGGTGACTGAATCATAAACTGCAATGAAAATTTACAAAGCACATATTATCTATACTCCGGAGCGCGACCGCTTCGAGGTGCTCGAGAATGGCTATGTGGCTGTGGACGATGATGGCCGCGTGGCGGGCGTAGGCTCCTCGCTCAAGGCGCTCGGCTGCGACGATGCCGAAGTGACCGACTTCGGCAACAAGTTGCTTATCCCGGCGATGAACGACGTGCACGTGCACGCCGCCCAATATCATAATCAAGGCATAGCGATGGATCTTGAGCTGCTTCCGTGGCTCGACAACTACACCTTCCCCGAGGAGATGAAATTCGGCAGCGAGGAGTATGCCGAGCGTATCTATAGGCGCTTCGTCAATCACCTGTGGCGTGTGGGCACGATGCGCTCGGTGGTGTTCGCCACCATCCACACCGAGGGCACCCGATGGCTGATGCGCCACTTCGAGGAGGCCGGAATGGGCGCTATGGTAGGCAAGGTGGCGATGAATCGGAATTGTCCGCCAGCGCTGCAGGAGTCGGTGGAGGAGTACGTGGAGGGCTTTGAGTCGCTTGTGAACGAATACCCCGGTTCGGAAGCCCTGGTGCGGCCTATCGTGACACCGCGCTTCATTCCGTCGTGCACGCCTGAGCTGCTGCGCGCCTGTGGCGAGATGGCCCGGCGCCACAACCTGCCGGTGCAGTCGCACCTCTCGGAAAACCTCTCGGAGATAGAGCTGGTGAGCCAGCTGGAGCCGGAGAGCCGCGGCTATGCCGACGCCTATCACAGCTACGGCCTCCTCGGCCCGCAGCCCACGGTGATGGCCCACTGCGTGTGGAGCGACGAGGCCGAGCGCCGGCTGCTCCGCGACAATGGCGTGATGGTGGCCCACTGTCCCACTTCAAATTTAAACGTGGCTTCGGGAATGGCCCCCGTGGCTACGATGCTTCGCGAAGGCATCAAGGTGGGGCTCGGTAGCGACATCAGCGGAGGCCACGACTTCAGCCTATTCCGCGTGATGATCTATGCCATTCAAGTGAGCAAGATGCACTATCAACGCTCGGGCCACGCCGTGCCGTTCCTGTCGCTCTCCGAAGCCTTCTGGATGGCGACGAAGTCGGGCGGCAGCTTCTTCGGCCGTGTGGGCAGCTTCGAAAAGGGCTACGACTTCGATGCCCTGGTGCTCGACGACTCCGACCTTTACCCCGACGACTACAGCCTCCTGCAGCGCCTCGAGCGCATCATCTACACCGGCGACGACCGCCACATCGCCCGCCGCTACTGTCGCGGCCGCGAAATCATCGCCCCGCTCCCGTAGCACCCTCGCGGCATCCTCAATAACAAAACCAGAGAGCCGACTGCTTACCGCAATCGGCCCTCTGAGTGATCCGCGAGGGGCTCGAACCCTCGACCCCAGCATTAAAAGTGCTGTGCTCTACCAGCTGAGCTAGCGAATCTTTGCCTAAGGCGGTGCAAAGATAGGCACAAAATGCGGCATTACCAAACTTTCGCTCTCATTTTTTCAAAATTCTTGCTTGCAGGGCTTGGCACAGGCCTTGGCAAAATAATCGGACACGCTGCATCTCAGCTGCAGTATTGTAATTCTCGCGCGAATCACGTGACCCTCCTGTAACCCCGTCCTCAGCCGAGCGGGGAGTCGCAGTAAGCCCTGCCCAGACTCGCTTCGCTCGCATTGGGCAGGGTTAATAAGAGTCACGCGCTCCGCGCGAAACCCACTCACCCTCACCAAGCAAAGGCATTGCGAAGTGGGCGGGTGGGGAGCACGACGCAAGCAGGGCCGCTCCGTGGGGGAGTGGCCCTGCCGTGAAGGGTTAAGCTTGACGCGCTTTGCCGGAATTACTTGCGGATACCGAGTTCTTCCTTGGCGATGATGGCGCGGTAGCGGCTGATGTCCTTCTTGATAAGGTAGTCGAGAAGGGCGCGGCGCTTACCTACCAGCTTCTTAAGGGCGCGAGTTGAGCTATGGTCTTTACGATTCTTCTGCAGGTGTGCAGTAAGATGCTTAATACGCAGCGAGAATAATGCAATCTGGCTCTCGGGAGAACCGGTATCAGTATTGGACGCACCGTATTTAGCGAAGACTTCTTTCTTTTGTTCAGAATTAAGATGCATTCTTGAAACGGTTTTGATTAATAATTTGAAAATTTTGCGGTGCAAAGTTACTAACTTTTTCTGATTGAGCAAGCACGGGGGATAAAAAATGTTTGCACCGCCACGGCATTATTCGTAACTTTGCAGCCGAAAAAATTAACTCAGGCAAAAACCGATGCAGAATATCCGCAACATAGCCATTATCGCCCACGTTGACCACGGCAAGACGACACTCGTCGATAAGATGCTGCTGGCGGGGCACCTCTTCCGCGACAATCAGACTACAGGCGAGCTTATCCTCGACAACAACGACCTTGAGCGCGAGCGTGGTATCACTATCACGTCGAAAAACGTATCTATTAATTATAAGGGGTACAAAATCAACATCATCGACACTCCGGGGCACTCCGACTTCGGTGGCGAGGTGGAGCGCGTGCTCAATATGGCCGATGGCTGCCTGCTGCTCGTGGACGCTTTTGAAGGCCCGATGCCGCAGACGCGTTTCGTTCTCGAGAAGGCCATCAAGATGGGGCTCAAGCCGGTGGTGGTTATTAATAAGGTGGATAAACCCAACTGCCGCCCTGATGAGGTGCAGGATATGGTGTTCGACCTGATGTTTAACCTCGACGCCACTGAGGAGCAGCTCGATTTCCCTACCATCTACGGTTCGGCCAAGCAGAACTGGATGAGCGACGACTGGCGTCGTCCCACCGACAATATTACGGCCGTTCTTGATGCCATCATCGAGCATATCCCGGCGCCTGAGGTGCTGGAGGGCGACCCGCAGATGCTCATCACCTCGCTCGACTATAGCTCCTACGTGGGGCGCATCGCCGTAGGGCGTGTGCACCGCGGCGAGCTTCGCGAGGGGATGGAGATAGGCCTTTGCAAGAAGGACGGCTCCGTGCTGCGCCAGAAGATTAAGGAGCTGCACACCTTTGAGGGAATGGGTCGCAAGCAGGTGGAGAGCGTAGCCTCGGGTGATATATGCGCTATCGTGGGTCTCGACGACTTCGAGATTGGCGATACCATTACGCTCTACGACCGCCCGGAGCCGCTGCCCCGCATCGCTATCGACGAGCCTACGATGTCGATGACCTTTACCATCAACGATTCGCCTTTCTTCGGCAAGGACGGCAAGTACGTGACCACACGCCACATCTACGACCGCCTGATGCGCGAGCTCGACAAGAACCTGGCGATGCGTGTGGAGCGCACCGAGAGCGAGGACGCCTGGCGAGTGTTCGGCCGCGGGGTGCTGCACTTGTCGATACTCATCGAGACAATGCGCCGCGAGGGTTATGAGCTTCAGGTGGGGCAGCCGCAGGTTATCGTCAAGGAGATTGACGGCAAGCGGTGCGAGCCTATCGAGGCGCTCACCATCAGCGTGCCTGAGGAGTACTCCAGCAAGGTTATCGACCTTGTCACTCGCCGCCGCGGCGAAATGACGCAGATGGAGACCAAGAACGACCGCATCATCATCGAATTTCAGATACCCTCGCGCGGCATCATCGGCCTGCGCAGCAAGATCCTGACAGGCACCGCCGGCGAGGCCATAATGTCGCACCGCTTTCTCGAGTATCAGCCGTGGAAAGGCGATATCGAGCGTCGCGTCAACGGCTCCCTCGTAGCTATGGAGACCGGCACGGCCTATGCCTACGCCATCGACAAGCTGCAGGACCGCGGTCGCTTCTTCATCTTCCCGCAGGATGAGGTGTACGCCGGCCAGGTAGTGGGCGAGCACACTAAGGAGAACGATATAGTGGTGAACGTGACCAAGTCGAAAAAGCTCACCAACACCCGCGCGAGCGGCTCCGACGATAAGGCCCGCATCATTCCGCCCGTGGTGTTCAGCCTTGAGGAGGCTCTCGAGTACATCAAGGAGGACGAATACGTGGAGGTGACGCCCAACCACCTGCGAATGCGCAAGATAATCCTCGACGAGAACGAGCGCAAGCGCGCCAGCCGCAGCTGATCGCTGGCCGCAGCCAAGCTCGCTACAATAATAAATAGAGGCTAAGGGAAAACCCGGAGCCTCTATTGGTATTTGATTGGGGCGCGGTCAGTTGCCGGCGAGGACCATCTCGAGGAGAGCGGATACGTCGTTGCCGTCAACGGAGCCATCGCCGGTGACGTCGGCCACAGCCTTCTGCTCATCGCTGACACCACCGGCGAGGACCATCTCGAGGAGGGCCGAGACGTCGTTGCCGTCAACCGATTCATCGCCGTTGATGTCGCCGGTCACGGCTGCGGGTTGGGTCACAGTGCCGGCGAGGCCATCGATGGTGTAGTATCCGCCGTTGACGAAATCGAGGTTTTCGGTCTGCGGCGTGCCGTTGTTGCTGAAGATGATTTCAGTGGGCGCATCGGTGATTCCGCTTGTGTTGACCCAGCGCCAGAGCTTGTGGCCGTTGTCGAGTGTAGCGACAAGTTCGCACGCCTGACCCGGCCAGCTGCCGCCGGTGTAGTTGTCGGTATCGGTCCACACCCAAGTGTAGATGGTGCTTGTCCAGGTGTCGGGTGCTTCAAAGTAGGCGAAGAAATCGTCGGCGATGAAAGTAGCTTCCGAGGGCAGCTCGGCGGCAGGTTGTTCCACAGTGCCTACAAGGCCATCGACGCTGTAGTAACCGCCGTTGGTGAAGGCGAGGTTGTCGGTTTGCGGCGTGCCGTTGTTGCTGAAGATGATTTCAGTGGGCGCGTCGGTGATTCCGCTTGTGTTGACCCAGCGCCAGAGCTTGTGGCCGTTGTCGAGGGTGGCGACAAGTTCGCAGGCTTGTCCGGGCCAGGAGCCTCCGGTGAAGTTGTTGTTGTCGTTCCACACCCAAGCGTAGATGTTGCCGGTCCACGTGGAGGGCGCTTCGAAGTAGGCGAAAAGGGCCTCCGCCACATATTCGGCTTCATCGGCGACTTCAGTCACTGTGTCGTCAGGCTGTGGAGTGTCGGTGCCACCGGAGGTTACCTCCTCGGTGATGTCGCGAGCCGACTTGCCGGCGGCGCTGTATTCGATAAAGATGTCGGAGGTGATGCCCTCAATGTTGTCGGTTTTGGTCTCGTCGCCGCCGCAGTTGAGGATGAAGTTGAGGGAAGCGACGTTATTGAAAGTGTAGCAGAGCCACGTCTCGCCATAGAGGGTGGCGGTTTGTGTCATCGCCGTTCCGGGCCAGCCGGAGGTGAGTTCGCCGCCGTCGTTCCAGGCGTAGATGTTCACGCCGCTATCGGAGGTGCGCACATACACGGTGATGTTGTTCTCTTCCACTTCGCCACCGCCCTGGCCGGAGGTTACCTCCTCGGTGATGTCGCGAGCCGACTTGCCGGCGGCGCTGTATTCGATAAAGATGTCGGAGGTGATGCCCTCAATGTTGTCGGTTTTGGTCTCGTCGCCGCCGCAGTTGAGGATGAA
>CAMHGU010000103.1 GCA_946184715.1 uncultured bacterium
GCGCCGGCGGGGGTGACGGAGAGGGTGGCGGTGGCGCCTTCGGGAACGGGCTGATTGGCGTCGATGTGGCCTATGGGAAAGTCGAAGGCGATGGGGAAGGGGCAATCGGCGGTGGCGCTGGCTATGACGTCGTAGATGTCGAGGTCGTTGGCCGCGTCGCGGTTGTACTCGGTGAATTGACCCACAATGAGGCCGGCGAGAGAGTGAAGGCGGCCGCTCACACGGAGCTGATACATCATTCGGTCCACCTTATATACGGCTTCGCCCACGTCTTCGATGAAGAGGATTGAGCCGGGCTTCACGAGGTCGATGTCGGTGCCGATGAGGGGCATAAAGGTGGCCATATTGCCGCCGAGGAGGGTGCCACGGGCTGTTCCCGTGCGGTTGAAGGGGTGAGGACCGACGTCGTAGCGCGGGAGGGCGGTGCCGGTGAGGATGTCGAAGAGGCGATGGGTGGCATCGTCGTCGGGGCCGAACTCCGCGAGGTGCTTGCACATCGATGCGTGGACGCTCACGATTCCGGCACGGTGGGCAATGGCGTGGAGGATGCTGATGTCGCTGAAACCTATAATCCACTTAGGGTGCTGCCGGAGCAGCTCCGGCTCAATGTGCTCGACGAGGTGGATGCAGCCGTAGCCACCTCGGGCGCAGAGGATGGCGCTGATGGAGGGGTCGGTGATGGCTGCGCGGAGGTCGTCGGCGCGCTCGGCGATGGTGCCGCTGTAGGAGCCGTGGCGCGCGAGGGCCGTAGGCATCACTACCGGCTCGTAGCCCAGCTCGGTGATGACGCGGGCGGCGCCGTCCACATATTCGCGCTTGATGGCGCTTGCCGGGGCCAGGATGGCGATGCGGTCGCCGGGATGCAATGAGGGAGGGGTAATCATATAGGTGGAGAGAGTTCAGAATACGTTGACGTTGATGCCGGCGGCCTTGATGCGCTCGGCTATGCGCTCCAGCTCGGGGCGCTCGATTTTGGTGAGGTTGTGCTCGGGGGTGGCTCGGTCGATGCTGTAGAGCTGCACCTCTGCGGGCTGAATCTCGCGGTAGGCCTCGATGAGGGCGTCGATTTCGGCCTCGGTGGTGTTGTCGATGGGCTTGCCGAGATGCTCGCCGCGCAGCAGCATCGTCTGCACTACGGCTTTGCCTTTAGGGAACCGGGCCAAAGCACCGATTACGCTATAGACGGTGACCTTGCGGTTGACCGGCTGGTTGATGTGGTAGAAGGTGAGGCCGTTGGCCGAGTCGAGCTTGAGAATGGGGCGGTCGACGGCGGCGAGTGCGGCGGTCACTTTTGGGTTGGCGAGGAAAGTGGCGTTGGTGAGGACACACACCCGGGCTTGCGGGGCGAGGCGGTCGCGCAGGCGCAGGGTGTCGGCCACGATGTCGGCAAATTCCGGGTGGAGCGTAGGCTCGCCGTTGCCCGAGAAGGTGATGACGTCGAGCTTCGCGCCCTCGTCGCTGAGCTGCTGCAGCTTGCGCGTCAGGGCCGTCTTCACCTGCTTGCGGGTGGGGACGCCCGATGTGCCTTGGCCTTGCGCGTTGTAGCCGGCTTCGCAATATACGCAATCGAAGGAGCATATCTTGCCGTCGGTGGGCGAGAGGTTGATGCCCAACGAGGTGCCGAGGCGGCGGCTATGGATGGGCCCGAATACGGTTTCGTGGAAGAGTACTGTCTGCATATCGGTGAGTTATGATTTAATCTTTGAATTGATAAGGTCGATGTATTGGCCGGCAATCGAATGGGCGGAGTATTTGGCGGCGATGTCGTGGTGGCGCGATGCTCGGTTGGCGCGATGCTCCACAGCCCATTCCAGGCCGGCGGCCATATCGGCGATGTCGTAGCTTCGCGCGATGTAGCCTGTGGAGAGATGGCTTACGGTATCGGCTTGGCCACCGGTGCCGAAGGTCACCGGGACGCAGCCGGCGGCGGCGCCCTCTACCAGAGTGCCGCCGAGGGTCTCGAAGCGGGAGGTGGATAGGACGATGTCGCTGGCGGCGTAAAGCTCGGGAAGGCGAGCGATGTCGATGGCGCCGAGCCAGGTGAAAGGCAGGGCGAGCTGATTGAGCAGCGAGGCGTCGCGCATCGAGCCGTAAAGCAGCAGATGCAGGCGCGCCGCGAGCTCCGGCTTGAGGGATGCCACGGTGCGGGTCAGCTCTATCAATTTGTCGAAGCCCTTCACTTCGTCGTCGAGGCGCGCGGCGCCCATCGTCACCACTATCTTATCGTGGCCGATGCCGTAACTGTTGGCGCTCCGCTCCGTTGTGAACCGCTCTATGGGGAAGGCGTTGTGGATGACGGCGATGTCGTAATCGCGCAGCAATCGCGACGCACGCGCCTTGTCGCGAAGCCAGCGGCTTACGGCTACAAACGCGAGGTTACAGTGGCGGGCGTAAATCGTGCGCTTGCGGCATAGCGTAGAGGATGAGAGGTCGTTGTCGCTGCGGCTGTGTAGCAAGGGGCACCGGCCGCAGTCGGCTTGATAACGGTCGCAATCAGGGGGCAGGTGGCACACTCCGGTTGCCGGCCACATATCGTGCATTGTCCATATCACCGGCTTGCCGAGGGCGAGGAGGCGGTTCAGACCGCCAAGCGACAGCGCCCCTTGATTGACCCACCCGAGCAAGATGGCATCGGCGCTGAGCACGTCGGGGTGGCGCGACAGGTCGAAGCCGTATCGGGCAGTCGATACCTTGAAGAGATCGGCGCGGTTGAAGCCGTTGGCGGCGAAGATGCCGGCTCGCTCGGCCAGGAAATAGCCTTTGCCTCGTGCCGAGCGGCCGTACTCCTCCACATAGGGCGGCATCGGCTTGCGGTCGGCGAGCATCACGAGCAGGCGGGCATCAACGCCCCGGCTTCGCAACGCATCGACGAGCCTGTGCGACGCCACAGCGGCACCGCCACGCCAGTCGCTCCTATTTATGAGCACCACCTTCATCGGCTACTTGGCGGGGGTGTCGGTCTTGAGACCGAAGGAGGGGTCAATACGGCGGTCGACGAAGAAGGTGACAATCAGGGTGGCGGCGCAGCAGGCAATTACCATCCAGAAGAATAGGGCATAGCCCATAGCCTCTTGCAGATAGCCGGCCACCATACCCGGAATCATCATGCTGAGGGCCATAAAGGCGGTGCAGATGGCGTAGTGGGAGGTCTTGAACTCGCCTTCCGACACATATATCATATAGAGCATATAAGCCGTGAAGCCGAAGCCGTAGCCGAACTGCTCAATAGCCACGGCGGTGCCTATGAGCCAGAGATTGGTGGGCTGCGCTTCAGCGAGATACACGAAGGTGAGGCACGGTAGGGTCATACAGGCGGCCATCACCCAGAGCGAGCGCTTGAGGCCCACGCGCGAGGCGTAGAGGCCACCGAGAATGCCGCCTATGGTGAGGAACAGCACGCCGATGGTGCCATATACCAGGCCTACGTCCTCAGTGGAAAGCCCGAGGCCGCCCACCTCCTGCTTGGCCACGAGGAATGGCGTGCAGAGCTTGAGCAGAAACGCTTCGGGCAGACGATAGAGGAGCATAAAGACGATGGCGAGCCAGATGCCCGGCTTGGTGAAGAACGTGGCAAAGGTGCGGCCGAACTCGCGAATGATGCCGGCGGCGGTAGCTTGCTTGCCACCGGCGGCGAGCGACGAAGTGTCGGCGGCCGGACGCGGCACGAAGAAGGTGTGATAGAGAGTGACGACGCTGAAGATGGCTGCCGTGACCATCATCGTCACTTGCCACGACCAGGGAATGTCGCCGCTGCCGGTCTCTATCTTACCGGCGATATACACCAGCACGCCTTGCCCGAATATCGACGACAGGCGGTAGAACGTGGAGCGGATACCTACGAAGGCCGCTTGGTTCTTCTGCGACAGGGCGAGCATATAGAAGCCGTCGGCAGCAATGTCGTGGGTGGCTGAGGCGAATGCCGTGATGACAAAGAGCAGCAGCGTCACCGTGAAGAGCGAGATGGGCGTCTGCCCCGAGGCTATCACCTCGGGCGAGGGCTTGGGCATCAGCAGCGTAAGCAGAATGAAAGCCACCGACATCAGCACCTGCATCGTGATTACCCACCAGCGCTTGGTGCGTATGATATCCACAAACGGGCTCCAGAACGGCTTGATAGTCCACGGCAGATAGAGCAGACTGGTGAAAAGCGCCATCTGCCCGTTGGGCACGCCCATCTTGGCGAGCATAAGCACCGAGATGTTGTTGACGATAAAGTAGGGGATGCCTTCGGCGAAGTAGAGGGTGGGGACCCACACCCAGGGCGAAAGCTTTGATGTATTGTTTGACTGCTTGTTCATATCGCGATTAAGTTACGGAGTTCAAAATTACGAAACTTTGGGCATAGAAGGAGCCTCCGCGTCAGTAAATCTTTTTGATTTCGGCATCGATGAAGTAGTGGGCGAGGATAGCGCGGTAGTCGTAGCCTTTTTCGCCCATGACGGCGGCGCCAATCTGGCAGAGCCCCACACCGTGACCCCAGCCGGCACCGTGGAGCCGGAATCGGGCGGGGCAGCCGTTGGCGTCGTCGATGTCGAGCCTTTCCACCACGAAGGCCGAGCTGTAGAGGGCGCTCTCGCTCAGGGCGTAGCGTATGGCGAGCTCTTTGCCTATGGTGACGGTGCGCTTGGACCCCACGACGCGGAGCTTGACGATGCGGCCCGAGGTACCGCGCTCCACGGGCACGAGGTCGATGATGCTGCCGAAGTCGATGCCGGTGCGGCGCGCGATAAGCTCGGCAAGCTCGGCTTGAGAGTACTCTACGTGCCAGCGGTAGAAGTCGGTGGTCTCACGGTCGTAGTCGTTGAGCACCTGGCTGAGGATGCGGGCATCGGCGGTGTTGCAGAAGGCCTCGGGCGCGGAGAGAATCCATCGCCGAGCCTCGTCCTCGCGGGTGAGGTCGGGGAAGGCGCTTTCATCGGGCGCGTCGCGGCGGGCATCGAGGTAGTGGTGGTGGACCGGTTGCCAGCAGTTCTCGAATCGTTCCATCACTCCACCGCACGACTTTGAGAATCGGGCATCGCAGAGCCGTCCGTCGTGCATAAGCACCTCGCCGGCGGTGGCATCGACAGCCTCGGCCACGGTGGGCGTGGTGGCGCGGGTGATGCCCTGATAGCGCTGGCAATGGTCGTCGGCACACACGTCGAAGCGGGCGTGGTCGTCGCGGTCCCACCATCGTATCTGCTCCTCGGCCGAGGTATCGACTGCGGGAGGCTGACAGGCGGCGAGGCGCTCGTCTTTGCGTATCTGAGCCAGCAGCCAGCTGCGGGAGATTACGGCGTGGGCCTTGAGCAGCTGGAGCGATGCCGTGGCGCTCATCTCGCTGGAGATTACGCTGCGCAGGTACTCCTCCACGCTGAGCACGTTGATGGCCGTGAGCTTGTCGTCTTCGATGATGATGCGCAGCGCGCCGCGGAATCGCTGGTCCTCGCGCCGCCGCCAGTGGAAGCTGACGCCGATGGTGACGTCGTGGAGAGTGAACGAGGCGGAGCGCGCATCCACCGGGGTGTAGAGCACGTCGTCGAAGAGTTCGCCGTCGATGGCGATGCGGCCATCGACGATGGTGGCCAGATGGGTGCCGTTGACCGAGCGGCCGCGGCAGGCGCACGCCGAGGTGGAGAACACGCCATTGAGCGTGAAGCGCAACGTAGGCTCGCTCATCACGCCCACCCGCACTTGCGGTATATTGTCGGGTATTGTCATATTAAAATGGGCTGAGAGAGAATAAGCTCTCAGTGTCACAAATTTACATTATTCTGCCGTAACTTGCAATTATTGGTACTTCGCAGCGTCAATAATGAGAATAATTTCTTACATTTGCCTGTGCAAGTTGCAAAACCTATTGATAACTATTCTTGAAAAAAAGATGAATACCGAACAATCCGACGACAGGAAGAAGACGCTCAATGAGCGGCGGCGCTTCGCCGGCGCTGTGCTCGGGCCGCTGCTGGCCATCATAGTGTGGTATATCCCGATTGAGGCGCTGAGCAGCAACGCCCACGACCTTCTGGCCATAATGACCCTCGTGGCGATATGGTGGATAACGGAGCCGGTGCCTATACCGGTGACGTCGATGGTAGGGCCCACGCTCTGTGTGCTCTTCGGCGTGGCGTCGGTGGGCGAGGCCTTTGCCGCCTTTGCCAACCCTATGATATTCCTCTTCCTCGGCGGCTTCCTGATAGCCAAAGGAATGATGGTCAACGGGCTCGACAAGCGCATTGCCTACGGCATAATGTCGATGCGCTGGGTGGGCGACTCGCCGCGGCGTATCTTTCTGGCCATCGGCATAGCCTGCATGGTGTGCTCGGGCTGGATAAGCAACACGGCTACGGCGGCGATGATGTTTCCCATCGCGCTCGGCCTCTTGGAGTCGATACGCGAGATGCTGGCGGCCAACGGCAAGCATATCGACCTCGGCAATTACAAATACGCCACGGGCCTGATGCTGATGACGGCCTACGCCTGCTCGATAGGCGGCGTGCTGACCCCCATCGGCACCCCGCCCAATATCATAATGCTCGGCTTCCTCGATAAGCTGGCGCCCGATGCCCCCGATGTGTCGTTCTTCCAGTGGATGATATGGGGCTCGGTGGCTATGGTGGCCTATTTCATTGTGACCTACGTGGTGCTGTGGCGAATGTTCCCGGCCGATATCAAGCATATCAAAGGCGCTCGAGAGTACATACAGGAGCGCAAGGACAAGCTCGGCAAGTGGAACCGCGCGCAGCGCAACACCCTCTTCGCCTTCAGCGTAGCTGTGATTCTATGGGTGGCTCCGAGCGTGCTGAGCCTCATAGGTGGGCCTCACTCCGAGATAATGAAATTCTACGACAGTCATTTTCCTGAAGCGATAGCGGCTATGGTGGGCGGACTGCTGCTCTTCTTCCTGCCCACCGACTGGAAGAACGGCGAGATGACCCTCAGCTGGAAGGACGGCATGGCCGGAATAGAGTGGGGCACGCTGCTGCTCTTCGGCGGTGGCCTCGCTATGGGCGGCCTGATGTACACCACGGGCCTCTCTGATTGGATAGGCGACTGCATGAAGGAGCTGATGGGCGGCAACCCGTCGGAGGTGGTGCTCATCGCGGTGTTCTGCACCGCCGGGCTGCTCCTGTCCGAGTTCACCTCCCACACTGCGGCCATCAACCTGATGGGCACCATAGGCATAGGCACTGCCGCCTCGCTGGGATTCAGCCCCATCCCCGTGGCCGTGGGGCTGGCATTGGCCTCCTCGCTCGGCTTTATGATGCCCGTCTCCACTCCGCCCAACGCCATCGTCTATGCCTCGGGCTATGTACCTCTCACCAAGATGATGAAATCAGGCTTCATCATCGACGTCATAGGCATCGCCTGCATCACCATCCCGATAGTGCTTTTCATCGTCAAAGCCGTGATGGGCCTGTGACGACCGGCCCGGTGCAGTGGTTGAGGTCAGAAAATCGGCATCAGTGATGCGGCATTGGAGTAAAATTTGTAACTTTGTGATGTCGGGCGGCGGCCTTTCGGTGACCGCCATAGAATAAAGGTACTATGAACGAAGAGGTACTGAGATTTGTCACATATTGCATAAGCATTCTTGCCGGCCATCTTAAGATGTCGCAGCAAGAGGTGTATCGTCGGCTCAAGAGCTCGGGAATACTATACGATTATATAGTGCCATCGTATGATGTGCTTCACACATTCGGCTCGCGTTACCTGATTGAGGACATCACCGGTTATATGCGAGAGAAAGGAGTGCTTGAGTAATGATA
>CAMHGU010000104.1 GCA_946184715.1 uncultured bacterium
TCACTGATAAAACCAGGAAATCCCGAATGGATTGCGCATTTCTGCCCAAAAGTTTATATCTTTGTACAAAATGCCGTGAGATGGCTCCGAAAGTAAGCATAGCGACAATTGTGTTAGCCTCGAGCATAGTTAATAAAATCGAATTATGGCAGTTTCAGAAGACAGGAAATATACAAAAGCCTTCGTTCACGACCTCTTGGAGAGAGTGAAGGGCAAGACGCTTGGTGAGGTCGACTCGTCTCTTCAGTTTGCACGCACAAAGAAAAGTGATAAAATTACCGGCATTGCCGGCGATGTGATAGAACAGTCGGTATTCGGTTATGAACGGGATAGTAAACAAGAATGCGACATTGAGATAGATGGGGTTCTTACTGAGCTAAAAACGACAGGCGTTAGGATTCCCAAATCCGACTTGGCCAAAGTTAAAGATAAAGTAGGAGATGCTTACAATGTCTATCTCGGTGCCAAAGAGGGCATAAGCATTACTGGCGTAACTTTTGAGCCCACAATCCAAACAGATTTTAACACCTCACATTTCTGGGAAAAGGCAGAGCATCTGTTAATTGTATTCTATGAATACAAATCATATGAGGCCGTTCCAGCATCAGCCTATGCAGATTTCAAGATTGTTGATTATTGCTACAACACCTTTTCAGAAGAAGAGCGTGCCAAACTTTGCAACGACTGGGAAATCGTTCGTGACTATCTCCAAAACATTTACAACGAATACAAAGATGCTTCAGTAAGGAACGAACGACTTGTAGGCTTCACTCATATCTTGCGCCCCAATCTGCTGCTTATTGAATTGGTCCCGGCCTTCAAGAAGAAGTCAAGCGGTTCATATCAAAAACCACGTTATAGACTAAAACAAACCTTTGTCGATTACATCGTTCGCGGACACTTTGACAAGAGCAGGGCTAATACAGAAATCTCACTGAAGGAATCGTTCTCTAGTTTCGCGCAGCTGGATGCTCGTTGTCACGCCCTTTCCGCAAAACACAAAGGCAAGACTTTCGCTCAGTTGAAAGTAGATTTGGGTGTCACGTCAGAGATAACAAACAAGAGTTTTGGCGCTCTTTGTGTTCTCAAAATGTTTGATGCGAACTGCACGAGGCTGAATCAAATTTCTGACTTTACAAAGGCTGGTATCATTGCCAAAACCATCACCATTACACCGTCCGGCAACCGGACGGAAGATATGAAACTCAGGCATATTGACTTTGAAGAATGGGCTGACGAAGAGCTTGACTTCATTGAGTCAGATGTCTATTCATATTTCTGTGAGCATAGCTTCCTTTGCCCTATCTTCTGTGAACGAGGTGATACAAGCAAACGAAAGATTGACGAATCGGAAGAGGCCTACAAAAAACGACTTGAAGAAGAGTCGGCAAAGACTACTTTTGAGGGATTCAAGCGCTTTGCTTTTGATGATGGGTTTATTGAAAATGAAGTTAGAAGGACGTGGGAAGACTCACGCAAACAGATTCATCAAAAGACCTTGAAATGGGAGTACCTTTATGATGCCGCGGGTAACAAGCGAAAGAATAAAAGCGGGTCGTATATGGGTTCTCCCAATTTTCCTAAGAGTGCCGACTACAAAGTATTCTTCAGAGGAGGAGCTGATGATTCTCGTGACGAAGCCAAAACCATAGAGGTCAATGGCATAAAAATGCTTCCTCAATTCTTCTGGCTGAAAGGCTCGTATATTGCCGACAAATTGAAATCGATTGAGTATTTATGACTAAACATAAAATAAAAGTAGTAGAATTATTCGCTGGTGTTGGAGGTTTCCGCATTGGGCTTGAAGGTGCATCGGATGCCTACGATACCATTTGGAACAACCAATGGGAACCATCGACTCTGCATCAGGACGCCTCGCTTGTGTATAAAGCAAGATTCGGCTCAAAAGGTCATTCAAATAAAGACATAAATACTGTGCTTACAGAGGAGATACCTGACCACGACCTTATGGTAGGAGGTTTCCCTTGCCAAGATTATTCTGTCGCAGCATCGCTCAGCCGCTCCGGCGGTATCGAAGGGAAGAAAGGTGTACTATGGTGGCAAATTTACCGTATCTTGAGCGAGAAAGGAGATAAGAAACCGAAGTATATATTCTTTGAGAATGTTGATCGCCTGCTGAATTCACCCGCGACCCAAAGGGGGCGAGATTTTGCCATCATCCTTGCTTCATTGGCCGACTTAGGTTACATCGTTGAGTGGCGTATCATCAACGCTGCCGACTATGGTATGCCTCAGCGCCGCCGCAGAACGTATATCGTGGGCTACCTCAAAGAATCAGTCGTGGCCAACAAAGTTGGCACAATGGAAGATTGGGTACAATTTGACGGAGTGTTAGCACAAGCTTTCCCGTTTAGAGCACAAGAAGAAACTGTTTCAACATTCGACATTAACGGCACCATCCAGGAGGTATCCGCAAGCTTCAACAAGGGCAAGAAAGACAGCCCGTTTGGGAATGCTGGCATTATGAAAGACCGCTATGTCTATTCTGTAGATGCCGACCCTGTGTATGATGGGACTATGCAGACGCTAGGCGATAACCTAGTTGACGAAGACTTTGTGCCTGAAGAGTTCTTTATATCTGAAGAAGATTTGCCGAAGTGGCAATATGAGAAGGGTGCCAAGAGAATTAATCGCATTTCAAAAGAAGGGTTTGAGTATGTGTTTTCTGAGGGGGGAATGGCCTTTCCTGATTATCTCGACAAGCCTTCGCGAACAATGATTACAGGCGAAGGCGGTAATGCGCCATCACGTTTCAAACATGTGGTCCAAATGCCATCAGGACGCTATCGACGCTTGATTCCTATCGAATTGGAACGCCTAAATATGTTCCCCGACAATCACACCTATCATCCAGAGGTTTCCAATGGACGACGAGCATTTCTGATGGGTAATGCTTTGGTGTGTGGCATTGTTCAAGAGATTGGCAGGAGCCTTTATCGCTTTATCTACGATGAAGCCCCAGTGTCATCGCATCCTATCTATATGCAACGCAACCCTCGTCCAGTACTTACTCTCAACTTATTTCCCGATAACAAAGAACTGATTGTCAACAAGTTCAGGAAGACATATAAGCTTGACAGCACAAAGCGCTTACTCATAGGTCTCGTAAAGAAAGACAACGAGGAATATTTTTCTAACCAAGAGCCATCAAAGCTTTACTATACCGGCAATGTAAGTACATTCCCATCCACAATTGCCCTAAACAAACTATACTATTTTATGCCGCACATCAAGGGCAAAGGCGTTAGAGACCTATATCTGATTAAGATTGTACGCATAGGAAGTAAAGCAGAGATTTATACTGAAATGGAGGATTCGAAAGCCCCACGATTGATATTCGAGTTGGAATATCTTGAGAGCCTGCCCGAATACAAGAAAATTAGCCTGAACTTCCAGCACACCTTTACAGACACAGTACTAGGGAGAGTGCTTAACCGATAGAAAATAATAATATGAACGAATACCTTTTTTATACTACTGAAGGACAAACTGAAGCCCCAAATGAGAATTATGAGGTGGAGAATTGCCAAATGCTTGGCAGAGCAAAAGGATGCGATGCTACAGATGCCTTAAATAGACTTCTCAAAGAGAACAGCTGGATTCTTGAAGCAGGCTTTAACCCCTCAGAGTTCGTCATCACGCAGCTTTTAACCGAAGAACAGAGAGTAGATATTAAAACCATCGTAGATTATTTGTGGCCTAACGAAAAGCAAAACTACGGAAGTAACCGAGATAAAGACAATCATATCTTCAACACCTTAAAGAGGCTTAAAGACCTATAAAAGAGTCCTCGACGATACATAAAATCGAAGTTAGCGAAAGAAACAGCAAAAAAGTGGCTGGCTGCCGGCAGGGGCGGTGCGAGCCTACACTGCGCCCATCGAAGGCGACCCCGCCCGGGCCTTTTCAGGCGAGTGGGCGCTCGGCTATTCAGGCGAGCAAGCCTTTGAAGGCGCCGAGGAGCCAGGCGATGTAGGCGATGTAGAGGGCCAGGAAGATGCAGCCTTCCCAGCGGTCGATTTTCTCTCTGCCACCGGTGTAGTACCAAAGGCTCAAGAGCGACGCGCTGCCTATCATCACGCCTAAATCGACCGTCGTGATGCCGCCGAGGCTGAGCGGGTGAATGAGCGACGACGTGCCGAGAATGAGCAGCACATTGAAGATGTTGGAGCCTATCACATTGCCGAGCGCGAGGGCGCCATTGCCCTTCGAGGCCGCGATGAGGCAGGTGATCAGCTCGGGCAGCGAGGTGCCGATGGCAATGACGGTGATGGCTATCACGGCCTGGCTCAAGCCTAAGAGCTTGGCTATCTCCACCGCGTTATTCACAAACATATTACCGCCCCAGAGCATCACGGCCAGCGCCGCGATAGCGATTATGGGCAGCAGCCACCCGCGGGTGTCGGCAAAGCGGTAATCTTCATTCTCGCGTTTCGGCTCTTGCGGCTTCTGCTCGCCTTTGTCCTTGAATACCTTATAAAAATATAGCGCGAAGAAGGCGAGCATTATCAGCCCCTGCCACCAGCTCAAGCCGGCTTCGCCTTTCAAAGCGAGTGGCGCGTAGCACAAGCCGGTGAGACCCAAAGCCACGAGAATGCCACCCACGATGTCGCGACCGAACTTGGTGGCACTCATCGACAGCGGCGCCACCACAGCCGAGGCCCCGAGGATAAGCATAATATTGGCAATGTTGGAACCGACCACGTTACCGATTGCCACATCGCCCATCCCTTTGATGGCCGACGATACCGACACAAACAGCTCGGGCGCCGAGGTGCCGATACCTATAATCGTAAGGCCTATAACGAAGTCGGGCACCTTAGCCCGCTTGGCGATAGCCACCGACGCATCCACGAGCGTATCGGCACCGTACACCAGCATCAGCAGCCCTAATATCAAAAGTCCATATACCTCCATAGTAGTTCAAGTTTAAAACGCCTCGGGAATCGCAGCGGCTCCCTATGGCGGCACAAAATTACGAAATAAAGTTGATTCAAGCCACAATGTGACGGCGATATTGACGGCCACATAAGCAGGCGCGCGCATAAAAAGAAAAAAGGTTGTCTCACGACAACCGTCAGTTAACCTTTTGGTCTAATACCATTGAAAAACACACACACACGCAACAAAGGTAATGCTTTTGCCCCATATATCACTGATAATTGACAGCCAAATTTCAACTTTTTAACATTTTTTCAGTAAAACGGCCTGCTTTATACTTCTATAACGCGCTAAATATCACACCATTTCGCACATAGCTGCCGCGCGGCTATTGCATAAGTGAAGAGTAATCACTAAATTTGCTAAATCATCGGCACCGAAGCGAGCCGCCGCGTCGCCGCGATGCGGAAGCCCCTTTGCGAGGTGACCCTGACCTTATCTAAATATCGGAATAACAACAAAATATGAATCTATTTGACCAACTCCAAGCCAATGCGCAAGCCCACCGGCAGCGCATAGTGCTTCCTGAAAGCACCGAGCCCCGCACCCTCAAAGCCGCGGAGCGCATCATCACCGGCAAAGTGGCCGACATCATCCTCATAGGCAAGCGCGATGAGATTCTCGCCGCCGCCGAAGCCGAGGATTGCCACCACATCAGCCTCGCCACCTTCTACGACCCCACCGACGCCGAGCTGCTCGAGCCTTACGCTCAGCTGCTCTGCGAGCTGCGCAAGAAGAAAGGAATGACCATAGAGCAAGCGCGCGCCACAGCCGCCAACCCTCAATATTTCGGGTGCCTGCTCATCAAGCACGGCGATGCCGACGGTATGGTATCGGGGGCGCAGCACCCCACAGCCGACGTGCTTCGCGCCGCCTTCCAAGTGCTTAAGACCGCGCCGGGCATCTCGGTGGTGAGCGGTGCCTTCGTGATGCAGCTGCCCGAAGGGTCGGCCTACGGCACCGACGGTCTTATGGTGCTCGCCGACTGCGCCGTGGTGCCCAACCCCACGGCCGAAGAGCTTGCCCAGATTGCCGTAGCCACCGCGCGCACCGCCCGCGACATAGCCCGCATAGAGCCGCG
The DNA here is from genome assembly GCA_946184715.1 of uncultured bacterium. Classification (GTDB taxonomy): domain Bacteria; phylum Bacteroidota; class Bacteroidia; order Bacteroidales; family Muribaculaceae; genus CAMHGU01. Next base: position 6,044 of record CAMHGU010000104.1, read on the forward strand.
CATAGCGATGCTCAGCTTCTCCACCAAAGGCAGCGCCAAGCACGAGATGGTGGATAAGGTGGTGGAGGCCACACGCTTGGCCCGCGAGCTCGACCCCACCCTCGCCATCGACGGCGAGCTGCAGGCCGACGCCGCCATAGTGCCCTCGGTGGGCGCCTCCAAAGCCCCCGGCAGCGACATCGCCGGGAAAGCCAACGTACTGGTGTTCCCGTCGCTCGACGTGGGCAACATCGCCTATAAGCTCATACAGCGTCTCGCAGGCGCCGGCGCCGTAGGCCCCATACTCCAAGGCCTCGCCGCTCCGGTCAACGACCTCTCGCGCGGCTGCCTCATCGACGACATCTACAACACCATCCTCGTCACCTGCAATCAGGCCATCGGCGCCAAGCAATGCTGATTATTAACCCCCAAAATCTATTATACCCCGATGAAAATCCTCGTATTGAATTGCGGCAGCAGCTCGGTGAAGTTCCAGCTTATCGACACTGCCAACGAACAAGCCCTCATCGAAGGCGGCGTAGAGCGCATAGGCCTTGAGGCTCCATTGCTCAAAGTGAAGCACCCCGACGGCTCCAAGGAGCTTATCGACCTCCACATTAAGGACCACAAAGGCGCGGTATCGGAAATCCTCAGCGCCATAGCCGACCCCGAGAAAGGCTGCATCAAGAGCTTCGACGAGATCGACGCCGTAGGCCACCGCGTGGTGCACGGCGGCGAGAAATTTGCCGAGAGCGTACTTATCGACGACGAAGTGAAGGCGATGATACGCGAATGTTACGACGTGGCACCGCTCCACAACCCCGCCAATATGGTGGGCATCGAAGTGATGGAAGAGCTGATGCCCGGCAAGCCTCAAGTGGCGGTATTCGACACGGCATTCCACCAGACGATGCCTCCGGAGGCCTATATGTATGCCATCCCCTACAACTACTACACCCGCGACAACGTGCGCCGCTACGGCTTCCACGGCACGAGCCACCGCTACGTGTCGCAGCGCGTGTGTGAGATGCTCGGCGTGGACATCGCCAAGCAGCGCATCATCACCTGCCACATCGGCAACGGCGCCAGCATCACCGCCATCCAAGGCGGCAAGAGCATCGACACCTCGATGGGCCTCACCCCCACCGAAGGCCTGATGATGGGTACGCGCGTGGGCGACATCGACCCCGGCGCCCTCATCTTCCTGATACAACGCTACAACCTCGACGCCAAGCAGCTGCAGGATCTCGTCAACAAGGAGAGCGGCGTGCTCGGCATCTACGGCCGTTCCTCCGATATGCGCGACATCGAGCAAGGCTTCCTCGCCGGCGATGCCGAGGCCACGCTCGCCCTGCGTATGTACGAGCGCCGCGTCACCAAATACATCGGTGCCTACGCCGCGCTTATGGGCGGCGTAGATATCATCGCCTTTGCCGGCGGTGTGGGCGAGAACCAGATGCACATACGCCGACGCATCCTCGAGCCGCTCGAGTTTCTCGGTGTGAAGGTCGATGTGGCCGTCAACGAGGCCAACCACGCCCAGGAAGGCATCATCTCCGCCCCCGATTCCAAGGTCAAAGTGGCCGTAGTGCCCACCAACGAAGAGCTGATGATAGCCCGCGACACCGCCGCCATCGTCGCCAAGCTCTGACAA
>CAMHGU010000105.1 GCA_946184715.1 uncultured bacterium
TCCTGCACGAGGCGCTCGCTCTCGGTGTCGAGGGCTGAGGTGGCTTCGTCGAGGATAAGGATTGGCGGGTTCTTGAGGATAGCGCGCGCAATGCTGATGCGCTGTCGCTGCCCGCCCGAGAGGCGGCAGCCGCGGTCGCCGATGTTGGTGTCGAAGCCTTTCTCGGAGGCCACGATGAAGTCGTAGGCATTGGCGATGCGTGCCGCCTGCTCCACCTCTTCGCGGGTGGCTGACTCGACGCCGAAGGCGATGTTGTTGAAGAAGGTGTCGTTGAAGAGGATTGCCTCCTGGTTGACGTTGCCCATCAGGGAGCGGAGGTCGTGGACACGATAGTTGCGAATGTCGATGCCGTCGATGAGCACCGCGCCTTGCTCCACGTCGTAGAAACGCGGCAGGAGGTCGGCCAGGGTTGACTTTCCCGAGCCGGACTGCCCTACGAGCGCCACGGTGGCGCCGTGGGGAATGCTGAGCGAGACGTCGCGCAGCACCCACTCCGCGCCATAGCGGAAGCTGACGCCGCGGTACTCGATGTCGTGACTGCCGCCTTGCTGTATCTCTACAGGCTCGGCGGGGTCGGTGATGGGGTTGTCGGCAAGCAGAATCTTATTGATACGCTCCATCGAGGCGAGGCCTTTCTGGACGCTGTAGGCGCCGCGTGAGGTCTCCTTGATGGGGTTGATGATGCTGTAGAATATCACCATATAGTAGATAAACTCAGCGGCGGTGATGGTGCTATTGCCGCCGAGAATCAGCGTACCGCCAAACCACAGCACGATAGCTATCGTGGCCGTGCCCAGGAACTCGCTCATAGGGTGGGCGAGCATATATCGTCGCTGAATACGGTTGTTGATGCTGAATAGCGCCTCGTTCTCATCGTGGAAGCGAGCTTTCACCTTCTCCTCGGCGTTGAACGCCTTGACGATGCGCAGGCCACCAAGGGTCTCCTCGATGGTTGAGAGCAGCACACCCCATTGGTTCTGGCCTTCCACGCCACGCTTCTTCAGGTTCTTGCCCACGGTTCCCATCACCCAGCCGGCAATGGGCAGCAGGAGCAGGACAAAGAGCGTCAGTTCCCAGCTTACGGCAATCATCATCGCCAGGCAAGCCACCACCATAATGGGGTTGCGGAAGAGGATGTCGAGCGAAGCCATAATGGAGTTTTCCACCTCCACGACGTCGCCGCTCATGCGCGCCATTACGTCGCCCTTTCGCTCCTCGGTGAAGAAGCCCATAGGGAGGCGCACAATCTTGTCGTACATCAGGTTGCGGACGTCGCGCACCACGCCCGAGCGTATCGGGATGAGATAGTAAGAGCTGAGATAGGCGGTGCCGGTCTTGAGCAGCGTCATCACCACGAGGCCGGCGGCGAGGAGCAGCAGTGCTGTGGATTCGCCCCATTGCTCGATGGCTTGCGACACGTAGTAGTAGAAGTTGTTGACCGCCACGGTCTTAACCGAGGCGCTGCCCCAGGCCATAAACTCGTAGCTTGTGGAGTTGACCTTGAAGAGCATCTCCAGGATTGGAATGATGAGGGCGAAGGAGAACAGCGTGAGCACCGCCGAGAGCAGATTGAAGAGCACACTCAGCGTAAGATACCACTTATAGGGTGGCAGGAATCGCTTCAGCAGATTTAGAAACTCCTTCATAGTGGCGGCGGGGCGTTATGTCAGTTGTCGAGATACCAGCGGTAGAGACGGTCGATGCCCTCGTCGAGCTCCACTTTGTGACGCCAGCCGAGGGAGTGCAGGCGGCTTACGTCGGTGAGCTTGCGGAGGGTGCCGTCGGGCTTTGAGGCGTCCCAGCGTATCTGTCCGTCGTAGCCCACTGCGCGGCGCACCTTCTCGGCCAGCTGACCTATGGTGACCTCCACGCCGCTGCCTATGTTGATGTGGCAGTTGCGCACCTCGGGGCCGTCGCCCTTAAGGTGGGAGAAGTCGATATTCTCAAGGCAGTACACCGAAGCGTCGGCCATATCTTCGCTCCAGAGGAACTCACGGATGGGCGCGCCGGTTCCCCACAGCTCGAGGCGGTCGGGGAAAATGCCGAATCGGGCGAGCAGGGCGTCAAGCTCGGCGGGTGTGGCGTTGCCGTCGCAGCCCTCCACGGGCCGGCGGTTGAGGTCGGCGGCTATGGCGGCATAGTCGGCGGCTCGGAGCAGCTTGGCCAGGTGCATCTTGCGCATCATACCCGGCATCACGTGGCTACGCTCGAGGTCGAAGTTGTCGCGCGGGCCGTAGAGGTTGGTGGGCATGACGGCGATGAAGTTGGTGCCGTACTGCAGGTTGAAGCTCTCGCACATCTTCATGCCGGCAATCTTGGCGATGGCATACGGCTCGTTGGTGTACTCGAGGGGCGAGGTGAGCAGCGCGGTCTCGGGGATAGGCTGCGGTGCCTCGCGCGGGTAGATACAGGTGGAGCCGAGGAATAGCAGCTTCTTCACGCCGTGCCGCCACGATTCGCCTATTACGTTCTGCTGAATGGCGAGGTTTTGGTAGATGAAGTCGGCCCGATATTGGAGGTTGGCCATGATGCCGCCCACGTGGGCGGCGGCGAGCACCACATATTCGGGGCGCTCGGCATCGAAGAAGCGTCGCACGGCTTGCTGGTCCATCAGGTCAAGCTCGGCGTGGGTGCGGCCTATGAGGTTGCGGTAGCCCTTAGCCTCAAGCACCCGCCAGATTGCCGAGCCCACGAGGCCGCGGTGGCCCGCTATGTAAATCTTTGAATCTTTCTCCATGTCAAAAAGGTGATTTAGAGGCTGTTGGAGTTGCGAAGCAGAGCGAGGTCGGCATCGGTCATGATGTTGACCAGCTCCTCAAAGGAGGTGGCTCGAGGGTTCCAGCCGAGGGTGTCGCGCGCCTTTGAGGGGTCGCCGAGGAGGGTTTCGACTTCGGCGGGGCGGAAGTACTTGGGCGAAACCTCGACCAGCACACGGCCAGTTGCGGTGTCGATGCCCTTCTCATCGAGGCCGGTGCCTTCCCAGCGGAGGTTGATACCTGCGCGGGCGAAGGCCAGCGAGGCAAATTCGCGCACGGTGTGTTGCTCGCCGGTGGCGATGACGTAGTCCTCGGGCACATCCTGCTGAAGCATCAGCCACATGCACTCCACGTAGTCGCGGGCGTAGCCCCAGTCGCGCTTGGCGTCGAGGTTGCCGAGGTAGAGCTTATCCTGCAGGCCGTAGCGAATGCGGGCAGCGGCGAGGGTGATTTTGCGGGTGACGAAAGTCTCGCCGCGGCGCTCGCTCTCGTGGTTGAAGAGGATGCCGTTGACGGCGTAAAGGCCGTAGCTCTCGCGGTAGTTTTTCACTATCCAGTAGCCGTAGAGCTTGGCGCAGGCGTAGGGGCTGCGCGGGTAGAACGGCGTGGTTTCGCGCTGCGGCACTTCCTGTACCTTTCCGAAGAGCTCCGAGGTGCTCGCCTGATAGATGCGGCACCGCTTCTCCATACCGAGGATGCGGATGGCTTCGAGGAGGCGCAGAGTGCCGATGGCATCGGTCTCGGCGGTGTATTCCGGCACGTCGAACGACACCTTCACGTGGCTTTGGGCCGCGAGGTTGTAGATTTCAGAGGGCTGAATCTGCTGAATGATGCGAATGAGCGACGAGGAGTCGGTCATATCGCCGTAGTGGAGGTTGATGAGGCGTTTCTGCTTCATATCGCGCACCCATTCGTCGAAGTATAGGTGCTCGATGCGCGAGGTGTTGAAGGAGCTGCTACGGCGCAGCACACCATGTACCTCGTAGCCTTTTTCGAGGAGGAACTCGGCGAGGAAAGAGCCGTCTTGTCCGGTGATGCCCGTGATGAGGGCTATTTTGTCAGCTTTAGCTTCCATAGATTTAAGATAAAGGGGTGAAAAAGAGGGGGAATGGCCGTTAAATAGCCACAAGAGGCACAGCCTGCGGTAGCGGGCGTGCCTCCGTTGTGGTTATATTGTAGCTACGGTGCTGCCACTCAAGCCTCGGGCTGCACGCCGGCGAGCTCGGGGTCGATCATAATGCGGCCGCAGTATTCGCACACGATGATTTTCTTGTGCATCTTGATTTCCATCTGGCGCTGCGGGGGAATGCGGTTGAAGCAGCCGCCACAGGCGTTGCGCTGCACGTAAACGATGCCGAGGCCATTGCGGGCGTTGCGGCGTATGCGCTTGAAGGCGGTGAGCAGACGCTGGTCGTCGATTTGCGACTCGAGCTTCTTGGCCTCCTGCTGCAGGCGCTCCTCATCCTGTCGGGTTTCCGACACGATCTCCTCAAGCTCGTTGCGCTTCTCGGTGAGGTTGGTGCGCAGGTCGAGCAGATTGGCTTCGGCGTCGGTGAGCTTGCCGTTGATAATCTCCTGCTGATTATTGGCCTCGTTGATGCGCTTCTCGGAGAGCTGGATGTCGAGGGTGCAAAATTCAATCTCCTTGGTGAGCTGGTCGAACTCTTTGTTGTTGCGCACGTTGTTCTGCTGCTCCGAGTATCGGGCTACGAGCGACTGCTGCGCCTCGATGTTGGTGCGATGCTTAACGACCTCGGCGCGCAGCGTGGCGAGCTCTTCCTTGTAGTTAGCGACACGCGTTTCCAAGCCGGCAATCTCATCTTCCATATCCTGCACTTCGTGGGGCAGCTCGCCGCGTAGGGTGCGGATACGGTCGATTTCGGAGAGTATCGTCTGGAGGCGATAGATAGCTTTCAGGCGGTCTTCCACTGTCAGCTCTTTAGGGGTTTTCGACTTTTGGGTAGCCATATTTCAGATATATATTATTGGATTTGTTTCAGTCTTGGCATAACGGACTGCAAAGTTAGGAAATTTTTCTGACAAAATGCGGTTAAAGAGCCGTTTTGTGTACTGTTCGCTCTCGTAGTGGCCTATATCGGCGAGGAGAATGCTTTGGCCGAAGTCGGTGAAGTCGTGGTATTTGAAGTCGGCGCTGACGTAGGCGTCGGCTTTGGCGGCTATGGCATTCTGAATCAGGAAAGCGCCGGAGCCGCCGCATAGAGCTACGCGCTCGATAGGCTTTCCGGTGCCCTCCGATAGGCGCACGGTGTGGCAGTCGAAGCACTCTTTGAGCACAGTGGCGAAGTGGAGCAGGGGGAGAGGCACCGGCAATCGGCCGATGCAACCGAGGCCGTCGCGCCCGGCCTTGTTGAGCAAGGCGATGACGTCGAAGGCCGGCTCCTCGTAGGGGTGCGCCTTCAGCATAGCCGCGGTGATGGCGGCAAGGCGATGGCGCGGCACTATGTATTCCAGTCGCAGCTCGGCCTCTTGATGGTCGCTGCCCACCTCACCTACGAAAGGCGAGGCTCCTGGCAGGGCGCGGAAAGTGCCCTCACCGGCAAGCCGGTAGGAGCAGCGGTCGTAGTCGCCGAGGCGTCCGGCACCGGCAGCCCACACCGCCTCGTTCACTTGGCCGGCATAGGCTTCGGGCACGAACACCACCAGCTTAGCCAATCGGTCCTCGAGCGGTTGCAGCACCTTGACATCGACCAGCCCGAGCTGCCGGGCCATAATATAGGACACGCCGCCATAGGCCGAATCCACATTGGTGTGGCCCGAATACACCGCGATGCCGTGCTTGACGCACTCAATGGCGATGCGCTGCTGCGGTGTGGAGCCGGTAATCTTCTTCAGCCCTTTGAAGAGCAAAGGGTGATGGGAGATAATCATCTGCGCACCGGTGGCGATAGCTTCGCCCACAATATCTTCAGTGACGTCGGTACACACGATTGCGCTCTCCACCTCGGCCGCGGGGTCGCCTATCTGGAGGCCGGAGTTGTCGTAGCTCTCTTGGAAAGCCAGCGGCGCCAGCTCCTCGATTGCGGCTGCTATGTCGGCAATTTTAGGCATCGGCGGGTCAGTGCTTAGGAAGCTCAACGCGGAGGAAAAGCTCGTCGAGCTGCTCCTGCTCGATTTCGGCGGGCGAGTCGTTCATCGTGTCGCGTCCGGAGTTGTTCTTGGGGAATGCTATGGTGTCGCGTATGCTGTCGAGCTCGGCGAGCATCGACACGAAACGGTCGAGGCCGAAAGCCAGGCCGGCGTGAGGCGGCGCACCGAAGCGGAAGGCGTCCATAAGGAAGCCGAACTTCTCGCGAGCGCGCTCGGGAGTGAAGCCGAGGAGTTCAAACATCTCGTTCTGCAGGTCGGGGCGATGGATACGGAGCGAGCCGCCACCGAGTTCCACGCCGTTCATCACCATATCGTAGGCATTAGCGCGCACGGCACCGGTGTCGGTGTGGAGCAGCGGGATATCCTCTTTCTTGGGCATCGTGAAGGGGTGGTGCATAGCGTAGAAGCGCTGTGTCTCATCGTCCCATTCAAACATCGGGAAGTCGATTACCCAGAGCGGCTTGAAGACGTTGGAGGGACGCAGGCCGAGGCGGTTGCCCATCTCGAGGCGCAGCTCGCAGAGCTGCTTGCGGGTGGTCATCGGTTCGCCGCAGAGCACGAGGATGAGGTCGCCCTTCGCGGCGCCGCAACGCTCGGCGATAGCCATCAGCGAGGCGTCGTCGTAGAACTTGCCGATACTGCTCTTTACGCTGCCGTCGGCTTCGAGCTTTATCCATACCAAGCCCTTAGCGCCCACCTGCGGGCGCTTCACGAAGTCGGTCAGCTGGTCGAGCTGCTTGCGCGAGTAGTCGGCGCAGCCGGGGGCGCAGATGGCACCCACATAGGCAGCTGAGTCGAATACCGCGAAGTCGTGGCCTTCGGTTAGGTCTTTGATCTCCACGAAGCGCATATCGAAGCGGATATCGGGCTTGTCGGAGCCGTAATATTTCATAGCGTCGGCCCAGGTCATACGCGGGAACTGATAGTCGAACTCTATCCCCTTAGTGGCCTTAAACACGTGCTTTACCATTCCTTCGAAGAGCTGGAGTACGTCCTCCTGCTCCACAAACGACATTTCGCAGTCGATCTGCGTGAACTCCGGCTGACGGTCGGCGCGGAGGTCCTCATCGCGGAAGCACTTGGCAATCTGGAAGTAGCGGTCGAAACCGCCCACCATCAGGAGCTGCTTATAGAGCTGTGGCGACTGCGGCAGGGCGTAGAATTGGCCCGGGTTCATACGCGAAGGCACCACGAAGTCGCGCGCGCCTTCAGGGGTGGATTTGGTGAGGATAGGCGTCTCCACCTCGAGGAAGTTGAGGCCGTCGAGGTAGCGGCGTATCTCGAAGCACACTTTGTGGCGAAGCTCGAGGTTGCGCCTTACGACGGCGCGCCTGAGGTCGAGGTAGCGGTATTGCATACGGAGGTCGTCGCCGCCATCGGTGTTGTCCTCGATGGTGAAGGGCGGAATGTCGCTGCGGTTGAGTATCTCGATTGAGGTGGCGATAATCTCGATGTCGCCTGTGGGAAGGTTGGGGTTCTTGTTGCTGCGCTCGGCTACGGTGCCGGTGATGGCCACCACGTATTCGCGCCCGAGCTTATTGGCTTGGTCGCAGAGCTCGGCGTTGTCGGCATTGTTGAATACTATCTGGGTGATGCCATATCGGTCGCGGAGATCGACGAATGTCATACCGCCCATTTTGCGAGTGCGCTGCACCCATCCTGAAAGCGTCACGGTGCGTCCGGCATCGGAGGCGCGGAGCTCGCCGCAAGTGTTGGTTCTGTACATATTGTATCTTTAAGGTTCTACATATTTTTCCAATCTGCAAATTTACTAATTTTGTTGCCACCCGCCAAGCGTTT
>CAMHGU010000106.1 GCA_946184715.1 uncultured bacterium
GGGCGCAATAAAATGAGGGATAGGGGCTTGCGGTTGCCGAAATTTTCGTAAATTTGAACCTCCAAATTTATCACCGGGCGGCAATGCCGGCCCGGATTTAATCGCGTGTTACGTACATTAGCGCATCAAGTGGGGCAATGGCGGCGAGCATCGCTGCTGACGCCCGTCTTCACCGCCGCCGAGGTGGTGATGGGCGTGCTTATCCCTTACGTGACCTCGTGGATTATCGACCGCGGCATTATGGCGGGCAATATGCCCGATGTGATAAAATACGGCGTGGTGATGCTCGTGATAGCCCTGTTCTCGTTGGCCTTCGGTATCCTTGCCGGGCGCAATGCCGCCGAGGCCTCATCGGGCTTCGCCTACAATCTGCGTGAGGCGATGTATCGCAACATTCAAACCTTCTCGTTCTCCAATATCGACCGGTTCAGCACGGCGAGCCTCGTGACGCGAATGACCACCGACGTTAGCAACCTTCAGAACGCCTATCAGATGCTGCTGCGGGTGTCGGTGCGCGCGCCGCTGATGCTGATTTCGAGCATCGTGATGTGCTTCTTTATCCACGCGAGCGTGTCGTGGATTTTCGTGGTGGCGCTGGCGGTGCTCGCTGTGGTGCTGTGGAGCATCATAAGCCGCGCGGTGAAGCTCTTCGCGCAGGTGTTTGAGCGCTACGATGAGCTCAACAACAGCGTGCAGGAGAATGTGCAGGCAATTCGGGTGGTCAAGGCCTTCGTGCGCGAGGAGTATGAGAAGAAGCGCTTCGGGCACGCCGCAGATGGCCTGTATCGGCTCTTTGTCAAGACCGAGAGCCTGATGGCTATCAACCACCCGGTGATGATGCTCGTGGTGTACGGCTGCATTATGGCCCTCTCGTGGTGGGGCGCGCAGTATGTGGTGGCCGGCGACTTGACCACGGGCCAGCTCACCTCGCTCTTCTCCTATGTGATGAACATCCTGATGTCGCTGATGATGCTCTCGATGATATTCGTCACCCTCACTATGAGCGCCGCCAGCGGCAAGCGCATTGTAGAGGTGATAGAGGAGCGTCCCGACCTCACCAATCCGGCCGATGCCGTGGCTCTGGTGGCCGACGGTAGCATCGACTTCCGCAATGTAAGCTTCAGCTACAATGGCGACATCGACGGCGACGGCATCATCGACTACGCTATCAGCGATATCAACCTGCATATCGATGCCGGCGAGACCATAGGCATCATAGGCGGTACCGGCAGCGGCAAGACCACGCTCGCCTCGCTCATCAGCCGGCTATACGACGCCACGGTGGGCAGTGTGGAGGTGGGCGGCATCGACGTCAGCCGCTACGATATGGACATCTTGCGCGCCAATGTGGCCACCGTGCTTCAGAAGAATGTGCTCTTCACCGGCACCGTGCTCGACAATCTCAGGTGGGGCCGCCCCGATGCCACGCTCGAGGAGTGCCGCGAGGCGTGCCGGCTGGCTGCCGCCGATGACTTTGTCGAGCAGATGCCGCAAGGCTACGACACCGTGCTGGAGCAGGGTGGGGCCAACCTCTCGGGCGGGCAGCGCCAGCGCCTGTGCATAGCCCGCGCGCTCTTGCGGCGCCCCAAGGTGCTGATTCTCGACGACTCCACCAGCGCGTGCGACAATGCCACCGATGCCCGTATCCGCCGCGCCTTTGCTGCCGGCATTCCGGGCACCACCACCATCATCATAGCACAGCGAGTGCAGAGCGTAAGCTCAGCCCATCGCATCGTGGTGATGGAGGGCGGACGCATCGTGGGCGTTGGCTCTCACGACGAGCTACTCGCCTCGTGCCCCATCTACAAAGAGATTTACGACATTCAGATGCAAGATACGAGCGACTTCGACGCTCCGCAACCCCAATAAGATGGCAGCTCCACGCAACATACAGATGATGCCAGGCCCGCGGGGCGGCGCGCGACAACACGGACGCGCCACGATGCCCGATGGCGGCTGGGCCATTGCCCGCCGACTGCTGCGATTCGTGCTCAGCCACTATAAGGTGTCGCTGGCGGTGGTGGCGGTGTGCATCGTGGTGACATCGGTCACCACGCTCACCTCGTCGCTCTTCACGCGCACCCTCATCGACGACTATATCCTGCCGCTCACCCGCACCGCCAGCCCCGACTTCACGCCGCTGGCCGCCACGCTGATGAAGCTCGGCGCCGTGCTCCTCGTGGGCGCCATCGCCTCCTACGTCCATTCACGGCTGATGATCAACGTGGGGCAAGGCTCGCTCCGCCGGCTCCGCACCGACCTCTTCAGCCATATGCAGGAGCTGCCCGTGGGCTACTTCGACCGCCATTCCCATGGCGAGATAATGTCGGTCTATACCAACGACGTCGATACGCTGCGCCAGATGATAGGGCAGTCGCTGCCCAATGTGTTCAGCTCGGCAATCACGCTCGTGGTCACCACGGCGAGTATGCTGGTGCTGAGCTGGCAGCTCACGCTGCTCACCGCCGCAATGACCGTGGTGATGATAGTCACCACGCGCAAGCTCGGCGCGCGCTCGGCGGCTCACTTCAAAGAGCAGCAGGCGAGCCTCGCCGCCCTCAACGGCTTCGTGGAGGAGATGCTCACCGGTCAGAAGGTGGTGAAAACCTTCTGCCACGAGCGCGAGGCCATAGAACAGTTCCACCGCCTCAACGAGCAGCTGCGCGCCTCGGCCGCCTCGGCCAATAAGATAGCCAACATCGTGATGCCCGTCAATGGCAACATCTCTAATCTGATATATGTGCTCTGCGCCACCGTGGGTGCCGCTCTGGCTCTGACCGACGGCCTTTCGGTGCTCACTATCGGCACTCTCGTGTCGTTCCTCACGCTGATAAAGAACTTCACCCAGCCCATATCGCAGATGAGCCAGCAGGTCAACAGCGTGGTGATGGCCGTGGCAGGCGCCGGACGGGTGTTTGATATGCTCGATGCCGAGCCGGAACGCGACGACGAGGCCCACGTCACGCTCGTGCGCGACGCCGACGACGCCCTGGCCTGGCGCTCCGTCGATGCCGACGGACGCGAGAAGCTCACCCCGCAGCGCGGCGAGGTCGATTTCCAAAATGTGGACTTCGGATATGTGCCTGAGAAACAGGTGCTCCACGACATTAACCTCGACACCGAGGCCGGCCAGAAGGTAGCGCTCGTGGGCGGTACCGGCGCCGGAAAGACCACGATTATCAACCTCATCAACCGCTTCTACGACATCGACCGCGGCACCGTCCTCTACGACGGAATCAACATAGTCGAAATCAACCGGGCCGACCTCCGCCGCTCGCTCGGTATGGTGCTGCAGGAGACGCACCTCTTCGGCGGCACCGTGATGGAGAACATACGCTACGGGCGCCTCGACGCCACCGACGAAGAGTGCCGCGCGGCGGCCCGCCTCGTCAATGCCGACGACTTCATACGCCGCCTCCCCAACGGCTACGACACCGTGCTCGCCGCCGACGGCACCAACCTCAGCCAGGGCGAGCGCCAGCTCATCGCCATCGCCCGCACCGCTATCGCCAATCCGCCCGCGCTAATCCTCGACGAGGCCACCTCCAATATCGACACCCGCACCGAACGCCTCGTGCAGCAAGGTATGGATAGCCTTATGGCCGGGCGCTCCACATTTGTAATCGCCCACCGCCTTTCCACAGTGCGAAATGCCGATAAAATTGTGGTGATGGACCACGGCCGCATCATCGAGCAAGGCTCGCACCGCCAGCTCATGGAAGCCCGCGGCCCCTACTACCGCCTCTACACCGGCAACGCCATCGACTGACCCGCCGCCGTTTCCGCATGTGCCATAACGCAATGCGCAAACACTACTAAGCGTTTAGCCCACTGATGTCGATGTGGCTCTGCTTTTTGCTAATCGTAGTACGTCTGGCGTTTCAGCCATTGTTTGAATAGAGAGTCGTTGAAAGAGATTCTCTGCCCGTCAACATCAATGAGGTCTTTCTTGAGCAAGGCCTTTTTTACCGCCTGCACATTGGCCGAGGACTCAAGACGATACTTCCTGATAATTTCTTTCCGGCTGAAGCCCGATGTGACGCCATCGGCCAATGTGCGAAGAAAGTTGAGCTGACGCTCCGACAATTGCTCCACTTCCCGTTGAAAGAAAACTTTGTTCTGCTCCAGCAGGTCATCGATGGCTTCCTTGACGTCGTTGTCGGTTACAACCTTGTCGGCCTTATACCACACCACCCAAGCCAAGTGCTGAACGTAGGAGGATAGGTTCTCCGTCACTTCGCAGATAGTAGAGGCTTGTCGCTCTGAGATAGACTTACCCGACTCTTGGAACTTGGAACAAATGAACGGCACCCATTCCTCCGTGGGTATCTTCTTGAGGAACATTAGGTCGCCAAACTTGTAGAATGGTTTGCTCTTGTCGTTGAAAATGTTCTCCATCAAGTGCTTCTTGCTGCCGAACATACAATACGTGACGTTCTGTTGATGCTGCCACACGGAGCGTAGCTTCTTCTGAAATTTCAGGGAGTCGTCGAAGTCGGCAATCTGCTGAAACTCATCCAAGCATACCACCAGATGCGTTTTCTTTTTTTGAGCTAACCTCTCGGGCAGCTGCAAGATGTCGGCCCCGGTATCCTCCTTGGGATTCCATTCAAACGACAGCGAGAAGTCATTCATCGGGTCGGGACCAAAGGAGAACTTGGGCGAGATGTTGGTGAGGAAGCTCTTTGCAGTCTCCACCCATTCTTCAAGGCGAGAGGATGTCTGCTTGATGATAGCCGAAGCAAAGGCGTGGTAGAACTCATATTCTGATTTGCACTGGAAGATATCAATGAAAACAGGCGTGATGTCGGGCCTGTCAATTTCACCGATAACTTTCTTCACGAGCGAAGTCTTTCCCCATCGGCGTGGAGATATAAGAATAGTGTTAATGCCATGCGTCAAGTTAGCGTGAAGACGCTTCGCATCTTCAGTTCTATCAGTAAAATAAGCTCCTTCAGCAGCCTTGCCGAAGACAAATGGATTCTCTATAGCCATATATTCAATGTCTTATGGACGCAAAGTTATGTAATAAAATTGTTACTAACAAGTTTCTTACTAAGAAGTTTGTTACTAACGATGTCGTTTCCTTTGGCGTTCCACGTTTCTGTGGTGTATCCGGCAGGCAATGCGTCCTCCGGGTGATTTCAATCTTTGCTGATTGGTCCTCAACGAGTGATATCACACGAAAGGCCGACGGCTGGGGTGCCATCGGCCTGTTCGCACGTTACACTGTATCTATCAATTCGGGTTATGGCTCGGGATTAGATGATTTTCTCGAGCTTGTCGGTGTTGCGGCGTATCTCTTCGTCGCTCACCTTGTAGTTCTCGAGGTCGCCGGCGAGGTAGCTGTCGTAGGCCGTCATGTCGATAAGTCCGTGGCCAGATAGGTTGAAGAGCAGCACCTCTTTCTTGCCCTCTTCCTTGCAGCGCAGCGCTTCGCGCACTGTGGCGGCGATGGCGTGCGACGACTCGGGAGCGGGAATGATGCCTTCGGCTTGGGCAAACTTGATGGCGGCGTCGAAGGCCTCGAGCTGCGGTATATCCACGGCGCTCATCTTCTTGTCCTTCAGCAGCTGGCTGATGATGGAGCCGGCGCCGTGGTAGCGAAGTCCGCCGGCGTGGATATTGGCCGGCGCGAAGTCGTGACCGAGGGTGTACATAGGAATGAGGGGCGTGTAGCCGGCCTCATCGCCGAAGTCGTACTGGAACACACCGCGTGTGAGCTTCGGGCACGATTCGGGCTCGGCGGCGATGAATTGGATATTGGTGTCGCCGGCAAGGTTATGACGCATAAACGGATAGGCGATGCCCGAGAAGTTCGATCCGCCGCCGAAGCAGGCGATTATCTTGTCGGGGTACTCGCCGGCCATCTCCATCTGCTTCTCGGCTTCAAGGCCGATAACCGTCTGGTGGAGCGACACGTGGTTGAGCACCGAGCCGAGGGTGTATTTGCAGTTGGGCGTCGACATCGCCAGCTCTACGGCCTCGCTGATGGCCGTGCCGAGTGAGCCTTGATAGTTGGGACGCTCGGTGATAATCTTGCGCCCGGCTTTGGTCGACATACTCGGCGAGGCTATCACCTGTGCGCCGTAGGTCGACATTATGTTGCGGCGATAGGGCTTCTGATGATACGAAATCTTGACCATATACACAGCCAGCTCAAGGCCGAACATCTTGGCGGCAAGCGAGAGGGCTGCGCCCCATTGCCCGGCACCGGTCTCGGTGGTGATGTTGGTCACGCCCTGCTTCTTGCAGTAGTAGGCCTGAGCGATGGCCGAGTTGAGCTTGTGGGAGCCCACGGGGCTTACGCTCTCGTTCTTGAAGTAGATGTGGGCCGGTGTGTCGAGAAGCTTCTCAAGACCGCGGGCGCGCACCAGCGGGGTGGGGCGCCATATCTTGTAAAGGTCGCGCACCTCCTCCGGTATCTCTATCCAGGCGTCGGTGGTGTTCATCTCTTGGCGCGATACCTCCTCGGCGAAGAGGGGGAACAGGTCCTCGGCCTTGAGTGGCTCCTTGGTGGCCGGGTTGATGATAGGCTTCGGCTTGTTGTCCATATCAGCCACGATGTTGTACCATGCGGTAGGGATGTCCCGCTCGTTGAGTAAGAATTTCTTCGATTCTGACATAGGGGTTCAGTTTATTGGGTTATTGTTCAACTTTTGTGCAAAAGTATTGCAAAATTATTGAACGGCCAAATTTTTCCACAACTTTTTTGCAAAAAGTTATCCACAACCTTTGTCAATCTCAACGCCACGCTGATAGAGATACCATAATGCCGCTTGGTGCACTGAACAGCCCCGGCCGATGTGGTAACACGATAGGAACCTTAGGCGATGCCTGCCAACCGTGGAATCTCTACGGACTTATAGGACGCAGGTAAGATCGCGCGAAGATGCGCCACTGCGCGGCTGAATTTTCACAAATTTTGTTCAATTTAACACATTTGACGCCAAGCGAATGTGTAATTTTGAATTGAATTTTGGAAAATTTCCACGCGATAGCGTGCTTTTATCGGCACCGGGCGGCCGAGCGCCGATAAAGCGACTGCTCCCTCGCGACGCGGGCCGGAGGGAGCAGTGAGAGGATTAAGCGTGTGACGCTTACTGAGCGCAATTACTTAAGCTCGGCAAGGTACTTGATAGTGCGAACCATCTGCGAGGTGTAGCTGTTCTCGTTGTCGTACCAAGCTACAACCTGAACGAGCGAGTTGCCGTCGCCAATCTTCGATACCATAGTCTGGTTAGCGTCGAAGAGCGAGCCGAACTTCATACCGATGATGTCGCTCGATACGAGCTTCTCCTCGGTGTAGCCGAACGATTCGTTTTGGGCAGCCTTCATAGCGGCGTTGATGCCCTCAACGGTTACTTCACCCTTAACCACAGCGTGGAGGATAGTGGTCGAACCGGTGGGGGTGGGGACGCGCTGAGCGGCACCGATGAGCTTACCGTTGAGCTCGGGGATTACGAGACCGATAGCCTTGGCAGCACCGGTGGAGTTGGGCACGATGTTCTGAGCGCCGGCGCGGGCACGCTGTACGTCACCCTTGCGCTGCGGGCCGTCGAGAATCATCTGGTCGCCGGTGTAGGCGTGAACGGTGGTCATGATACCGCTCTGGATGGGAGCGAAGTCGTTCAGAGCCT
>CAMHGU010000107.1 GCA_946184715.1 uncultured bacterium
ATCGCCCTGACTCTTACACTCGACACCGTCCCGCAGCCTCGTAAACTCATCATCGGCTATGTGCCTCGCGGACACAATGAACCGATTGCCAAGTGGCTCGATATGGGCTATGGCTGCGCTTTCGAGTGCTGCATCTCCAAAATTGATGCCTCGCTCCACTATGAGCAGCAGCTGCGCGTCACCCTCTCGCTGGTGCGCAACCCTAATGCGGTGGCAAAGTGACAACATGCTTGTGACTCTGAACGAAGAAAAGGTTGGCCACTACCTGAGTGTGCCAACCTTTTGTATGTCATCAGTTTTGAAGCTGTCAGAGCGGCACCACACTGATGCCGGGGCGGTCTGGGATTGTAATCTTGCCGTTGACTATCTTGATGCCATCAAAACAGTCGTTGGCTATCAACAGATTGCCGTCGAGGTCGGCCCAGTCGCAAAGCGGAGAGAGATGGGCGGCGGCGGTCACGGCACACGAGGTTTCGGTCATGCACCCCACCATCACCTTCATTCCGAGGGCGCGGGCGAGCACGGCCATCTGATAGGCCTCGTGCATGCCGGTGCTCTTCATCAACTTGATGTTGATGGCATCGTAGGCCTCGGCGGCGCGCTTCACGTCGGGTAAGCGCTGCAGAAACTCATCGGCCACCAGTGGCAGCGGACTGCGCTCGCGTAGCCACGCTGTCTCGGCTATCATCTCCTTGGGCATAGGCTGCTCCACGAAGATTACGTTCTTGTCGGCCAGCCACTTGATCATCTCGAGCGCGTGGTGCTTGTCGCTCCAGCCTTGGTTCACATCCACGCATATCGGGCGGTCGGTCTTGCTGCGGATTATCTCTATCAGCTCTTTATCGTTGTCAAGCCCCATCTTCACCTTAATTATATTATAAGGTGCGGCTTCATCTACCTTCTTGCGTACCACCTCTGCGGTGTCGATGCCGATGGTGAACGAGGTGTCGGGCGCTTTCTCCGGTCGCAAACCCCATATCTTGTACCACGGCTGGCCCATTATCTTGCCCAGGAGGTCGTGGAGGGCAATATCGACCGAGGCTTTGGCAGCTCGGTTGTTCTCGGCTGTGGAATCCACATATTCCAGTATCTCCTCAAGGCGGAACGGGTCGTTGAACTGCTCCAAGTCGAGATTGGCCAGGAATTTTGTCACTGATTCAACCGATTCGCCTAAGTAGGGCGGCATTGAGGCTTCACCGTAGCCCACTATGCCGTCATATTCTATCTGCACCAACACATCGGGGGTGGTGGTGCGCTGATATTTGGCGAGGTTGAAGGCGTGGCGCAACTTCAGTTCGTAGGGCTTGAACGAGAGTTTGAGGCCTTTGCCCGAGGCGATGCGGGGCTTCGTGGCCTCGCCGGCTGCCGATATGGAGATGGGCAGCGAAGCGGCCACCATTCCTATCAGCGAGCTCTTTAGAAATTTTCGTCGATCCATAGTTATTCGTGTTTTGTCGTTAGTTGTCTCAGAGGTTACTTAAAAGTACCACGGGTGGTCCTTCACGGCTACAATACCGGGGGTGCCCACCTGCCCGTTGATGCGGTTGATGGAGAGGAACGGGGTGGAGAGGTATCCGTCGGCCTCGGGGTCGATGCTATTGATTTTAACTCGGCCGGAGCTGTGGATATACAGGCCATCGCCCATATAGATTGCCGTGTGGGTGACGCGCCCGCGCTTGTTGCCGAAGTAGAACAGGTCGCCGGGCTGCGCCTCGCGCCATTGCTCGGGACTGAGCTTCTCGCCGTAGAGCACCTGCTGCGAGGCGTCGCGCTGAAGGATGATGCCATTGGCGAAGTAGCAGGTCTTGGTGAGGCCGGAACAGTCCACACCGGCTGTCGAGGTGCCGCCCCACAAGTAGGTGGAGCCGAGAAGCCGCCGCGCGGTGTTGATGATAAGCTCGGGATTGAACTTCTGCTTGGCCCATTCGCCTAAGGGCTTGACGTCGGGGGCGCGCACGTAGCCTATGCGATTGTCGGGCGTGCGTAGCTGTATCAACTCTTCGCCTATCTCCTCGGCCTCAAGGATGTCGCCGAGCACGAGTGGCGATAGAATTTCGGTACAGCGGGCATCAGCGTAGAGGTTACTGCTCGTGCAGGTGACGATGAACCGGAAGCTGTGTTTCTTCCAGTTGTAAAGCTGTTGGTCGGAAATTTGCTGCAAACCGTTGCCCACCACCCAGCCTATGTAGCCGTCGGGCGACTGCACTCTGATCCATTCTCCGTCTTGCTCGAGCAATCGTAGCGGCGAGCCCATCAGCACTTGCGATACCAACTCCGAGCCGTGGCGCGGCTCAGCGCGTAGATGCACGAAGGGTAGGGCGGGTAGTGCCCACTCTTCAAGTGTGGTGTCGCAGGGAAGCACCGTTATCTCGTTACGGCACTTTATGCCCACGGCGGCCATCACGACGCTCAGCAGGTCGCAGGCTTGCACGTTATCCATTTTGCCGGTCAAGGTTACGGTGCCGTCGTCGGCCACCGCTGATTTAATCTCCCACACTGCCACACGGGTGTCGGGCGCGTAGCTTGATTTCAATTGCTCAATGATTTCATCGGCCGTTTGGCCTGAAGCTGCGATAGCCATCACGGCGGCTATCAGTAATACTATCTTTCTCACTGTGTTATAATTATTCGATTGGTTCGATACTTAGTACGTCGAGCTTCGACTTGAATTGTGTCATCTCTATGTTGCCGCCGCGCCATTCGGCCTCGCCGGCTTGGAAATCAACGGGATCGCACCTGAGGTACCGCTTTACGGGGTCGAGTGCGCAGCCGTAGTCGGAATTGGTGGCGTAGCGGTACATATCGATTCCCGTTTTGTAGAATGTGCGCTTCGTCAGGTTGGGGTTGCGGCCGAAGGATACGTCGGTGGGTACCCAGCCGATGCCTTCGAAGTAGGTCTCGGCCCAGTCGTGCCAATTCTTATCCCACGGGTGAAGCATCCAGCCGCTCTCCCATCGGGCGGGAATGCCGAGCGAACGTACCATAGTGATGTAGAGCAAGGCCACCTGCCCGCAGTCGCCGTGGGCGTTCTCTATCACATAGTGGGGTATGTCGGGGATAGTGCCGTAGTCGCGGGCTCCGGCCCAGGGGTAGCGCCCCACTATCCAGTCGTAAATCAAAGCGCTCTGATACACGGGGTTGTCTTCGCCGCCCACGATGTCGCGCGCCAGCTCGCGCAGGTCGTCGGTGATGTTGATGTGGCGCCCGTCGCTGCCGGTGTATTTGATATATTCGGGGTCGGCCGTGTTATACGGCTTCAGGTGGTCGAGCAGATATTGGCGCGAGAACCATTGGGCTGCGGTCTCGTAGCTGAGCGTTATCTCGAAGTGGGTGGGCTTGCCGGCTTCGGCCGTGGCGCTCATCATCACGGTGTGGTGGGGCGATGACTGGGAGTATATCACGGGCCGGTTGCTGTCAATCAACCGGAAGTTGCGCTGCCGCTGCGAGGCAAGCGGCACCGGCAGCCACGCGTGTATCTGCTCTCCTGCCGGCACAGCATCGGCATCTATGGTGAAGGAAAACCGGAGCGTGATGCGCTGCCAATTGTTGCAATGGTTGGCATCGGCGGGCGTGTTCTTTATCTTCTTTATGCACTCCAGATAGTTGCTCAGCTCCACGCTATCCTCAGCCGTGACCGTCACAAGGTCAGGATTGAGGAGCCATAGGTTTCTTACGGCCTTGCGCATCCATCGCTGCTCGCCGTCGATGGTCTTTACCTCTATATATCGGTCGTTGACCCACCGGTCGAGCTCGGCGTCGGTGGTCTCGGGCCTGCGCTCGCGCACCATCGCGGCGCCTTTGTCGGGCGTCACCGAGAAATCGTATTCTATGCGGCTCATTATCTTCAGTGCCGAGTCGATTGCGTAAGGCGCATCGGCCTTGACGCGGTCGGGTAGGGCATCGATGACGGCTCGCGCCGATGTAAATTCGCCTTCGTTGATTAAATCACGCACATCGCTTTTCCAGTCGGCCTGCGCCGGCAGCGTCGTTGCCATAGCGATAGCCCCGAGCAGAGCTATCCCAATCTTATGCTGAATGTTCATATTCTTCTGCTTTCTCACCACCACAAATTTACAACTTATTTTTCATTTTCCAACCATTTCGCACCGCGCTACGTCGCAATTGCAATTTTTGTCCGTTCACACTATATGAAATTACGTGTTAATTATGTAACTTTGCAGAGAGGCTAAACGGTCCCATATCTATATATAATTCAATAACAAAAGAAACATCATATGAAACGAATTCTGACAGCGATTTCGATAATGGCGGCAAGCGCGACAATGCTCACCAATGCCGCCGCTCTCGAAATAACTCTGCCAGCCGCCGGCACGCTGAAGGATTACATAACGCCCGAGCAGCAGGAAACCGTCACCAAACTGAAAGTGAGTGGCGACATCAACGGCGATGACCTCCGCATCATCCGCCACATGATTGGCGCACAGGTGTCATCGGCCGATGGCTTCTACGCTGAGGTGGATAGCGGAGTCTGCCGTGTGCTTGACCTATCGGAAGCCAACATCATCGGCGAAGGGGTTTATACGTTCAAATATGTGCCCAAGCCGAGCGAAGGTCCTGCCTACTACCTGCCCGGACTTGAGGTGGAGGCTAACACGATAACCTACGCGATGTTCTGCGGATCGAAGGTGGAAACACTAATACTTCCTAATAGCGTGACCTACATAGGTTGCACCCATCGAGGCACCACCACCGCCGACCATTGCATCGACGGCAGCAACCTAAAGAGCGTCACCCTGCCGGCGAAGTTGGAGCATTTAGCGATATACGGCACCGGTTTGGCACTGCGCCACCGCGACGAAGGTCCCGACTACTACGAGGAGGTGCAGCAGCAGAACTTGCTCGACAGCCCCAACCTCAGCGAGGTTGCTATTACTCCGGTCAATAAGCGTTTCCGCGTTTATGACGGTGCTCTTTATAATGAGACTCTTGATTCATTAATTTTATGCCCTACTAAACTTGCGTCATCACATCATTTCCCAAGCTCTATCAAAAAGGCCGGATATCGGGCAGGAGCAAACGCTAAGTTCATTGGCAACGCTCGCTTTACTTCTTTGGGGAAACAGTCATTCATCAATGCGTATATCAATGGCTCAATATCTTTAATCACGCCCGTTGTGACTGACTTCGCTTTCAAAGATGCGTCAATCACCGGAATCGTAGTTTTAGAAGAGGGTTGTGAACAAGTGGGCGCAGGCACTTTTTACAATACTGCATGTAAAACTTTATCCTCATTGCCATCAACAGTGACTTCCATCGGTGACTCTTCTTTTGCGAAGTCTAAATTTGAAGGCATACTTGAAATCCATGAGAATGTCTCAAAGCTTGGATCGGAGTCTTTTAAATATTGTAATTTTGAGGAAATTCGCATTTCTGATGTAAAAACATTCGGAAGCACAATCGAAATACGTGAAGAATGGGAGCCGTACTCGGGCACCTATTACAAGGAATATAATGTTTATCCGATATTCGCCAATTCCAATCAATTAAAGAAAGTAGTTATCGGCGAGCGACAAGAATTCATTCCCGAACAATGCTTTAAGGAGTGCAGGAATCTCGAAGAGCTTGAGTTGCCATTGGATGGAATTCTTTTGTCCATTGGCCTCAACGCTTTCGACAAAACAAACATAAAACGATGGGTATTGCCTAAAGGCCTTTCCGGTTTTTATGGATCCATTAGCGTGAATGACGACCAGAAGCTATTTATCCCACCTTTTATGACTATCGACAAAAAGCACGATGGAAGCGGCTACTTGACACTATATGACAATGACCTTATCTGCCATTGTGATTCCATCTTTGTTTGGGATAATTTTGACTCAGAGTTCATACTCCCTCTTTGCGCAATGCGCACAGAAAAGTCGCCTTTGCCCAATACTTACGTTTTTGTGGGAAAAGGAGAAAAGCAAAAATACATAGATTATCTCAACTGGTACAACACGTATTACGCTTTCAAATCTATGTGGTCGCTTATTCCCGAGGAAAATTGGATTGAGATTGATTTGTTGGAATACCCGAATTACCGTTTGCCGGATTCCGACGGGGTTAGCACCATCTCGACAAACTTTTCTCAAGAGATAGCTCGCTACGACATAAACGGCCGCCTTTTGAATAAGCCTGTGCAGGGCATCAACATCGTCCGCTACAGCGACGGCACCGTAAAAAAGGAACTTGTAAAATAAAGAACTATGAGCGCAACATTAGCTTCTATCAAAACATCAGGCTATCATATTATTGATACTGAAATAGTTATCCCTAATTCTATAACAATCGGATCTGATAGCACATTACATTTCTGTGGAGGATCACTGAAGAATGAAACAGGTGCTCCTATTATACTAACAGGCAACAATGTGACTATTGAGGCTGGGGCATATCAAATTTTTAACGGCGACTTCGTTTTTCGTTCTTCGTCCGGAACCTATTCTTGGATAATGGAGCGGGCCTATCCGCAGTGGTTCGGTGCAAAGGATTGCTCAGTGACGGCAAGAGCTGCTTATGAAAAAGCGAAAAATAGCGACCCGACCGGAATGATTGACCTCCAAACCTTGCCCGATGCATCAGCGGCTATCAATGCGGCTATTCAGCTCAAACAGAAGGGTGAAGTGTTTATCCCTCGCGGTTGGTACAAAATCAGCAAGTTTATTAATGTGTTGCCGGGCATTCAGCTAAGAGGAGAAGCTGTTAACGACAGCGGCTTCTCACAATATGGCACTATGCTATTCCCGTGGCGCTCTAACGAGTCTGTGCCGAGCACATTGTCCTATCTGAGAACGGACGGGTCTTGGAGACATTGTAAGACCACAGACTTCGATTGGCCCTTGCACAACCACCAGTGCAATTGGTACAACAATGGGCATTTCCTGTCGGAAGCAAAAGAGACGGGGTATATGGTGCTGGTAAACATTGACTCCGATGCCAATCAGTGCTCATTGTATTACGATGCCAATTCACAATACCCTAAGCAGATACGTTATCGCGCAATCAAAAGGTTCTCACCGCCCGAGACAGAAATCAGCAACATTTGTTTTATTGACCTTAACTGGCTGAGGACTATTAATTTCAAGGAAGAAGATTTCCCCGAAGGCACTCCCGATTGGCAAAAGGAGAAACATAAATACCATCCGCTTGTGGGATCGAATGACTGTCGCTTTATGCGTTGCATACTCGCCGCATACACATTAAAGCTTAGCAATGTCCGATTCTGTGGATTCTGCCAAGCCCTTGATATGCTTGATAAAGTTTACAACGATCCCAATGATCCCGAAGTTTGCGCCGATGAGCGCCTTATTGACCACTGCAATTTCCACCCTCCATATTTCAATCCCTATAGTGGGTTCGGGATTTACAACGATTATACCCCTGACTACATCAGCCAACTATTCCTTGAGAAGCTCTACGCTTTCGACCTGGGATGCTGGGGCGATGCTATGATGTTCTATGGCAATCACATCGTAGATTTCTGCGAGAACATCGGGGCTCTACACCTGCGATGCTGCAATGGTGGAAGCATCACCGACAATATTCTCAACTCCGACGTGCTGATAGAAATTTGTCACGGAATAGATATCACATCCAATCATTTCGAATATGGAGCCAATCTGACCATAGCCAGCTC
>CAMHGU010000108.1 GCA_946184715.1 uncultured bacterium
AGTTATTAAAAAACGCTAAACTTGCGATTGTTAGCCACCCGTGCGCGCGATATGTCGGGAAATTATTGTAAATTTGCAGTTACGTTTTAATGAAACTCTGCAAAGTGAAGAAATACAATAAGATTCTAATCGCGACACTGGTGGCAGCGGCCACCCTTACCGCAGGCTGCAACAAGAAGGACGCTGACCAGGAGCCGACCTCGACCTCGGCGAGCACGCAGGTGAGCGCCTTCAGCCTCAAGGACGACATAAAGGTGGCCCCCAACCTGTCGAAGGTGCACTTCACCATCGACCTCGACAAGCGCGAGATCTACAATGCCGACTCCCTGCCCAAAGGTACCGACGTGACGGCCCTCACCGCCACCATCACCTACCCCACGATGACCTCGGTGGAGATCTACATCAACAACGGCAGCAAGGCCGGCAACGCCACCATCAACTACGGCAAGAACAGCAACGACAGCATCGACTTCACCGGCGACGTGAGCCTCGTGCTCAAGAGCCAAGACGGTGAGCACCAAGCCACCTACTCGCTCAAGGTCAACGTCCACAAGATGGAGCCCGACTCGCTCTACTGGCCCGAGACCGCGCGCCGCGACCTGCCGGTAATCGCCGCCACAGCGCAGCGCACCGTGATGATGGACGATAAATATATCACCTTCGCCCGCACCGCGTCGGGCTACAGCGTGGCCACCACCACCGACCTCCCTGCCGAAAACTGGCAGGTGAAGAGCGTGGCACTCGACTTTGAGCCCGACGTAGCCTCCCTCACCTCTTCGCCCGAAAAGCTATATATGCTCGCCACCGACGGCAGCCTCTACGAATCCGCCAACGGCGTAGCGTGGACCGCCTGCGGCAATAAATTCCACTCGCTGCTGGGCTGCTACGAAGAGATGCTGCTCGCCGTGGTGGAGCAAGGCGGAGCCTACTACTGCATAGGCCGCGACTACGACGGCTCCCTCACCGAGGCCAAGTCGCTCCCCAAGGGATTCCCCATCGAAGATTTCTCCGCCCCGGTATTCTACGAGACCCTGATGGGCTACCTCCCCACAATGCTTATCCACGGCGGCCGCAACGCCGACGGCAACCTCTCGGGCGACACCTGGGCCTTCGACGGCAACTCCTGGGCCAAGCTCACCGAGAACCACTACTCCGCCCCCGAGGTGATGGGCGCCATCCTTCTGCCCTACTTCACCTTCAACACCAGCAACACCTGGGTAGTGACCCGCTACGCCACCCTCTTCGCGATAGGCGGCATCAACGCCAAGGGCGAAGCCACCAAGACCGTGTACATCTCGCGCGACAACGGCGTGCACTGGCAGAAGGCCGAAAGCCTGCTGCAGCTGCCCTCCTATATCCCCGCTATGGGCTATGCCCAGCCATTCGTGGTGAACCAATATAAAGGTATCGACTGGGCCGTGCCCTACATCTACCTCTTCGGCGGAACCGATGCCTCGGGCAAGCTCTTCAACAACGTGTGGAAAGGCGCTATCAACCGCCTCACGTTCCAGCCTATTATCTGACGACACTAAGCCCTCGATATAATTTTGACAACCGCAAGTGCGTTATTATAAGAAACTCCAAGCGTAATGAACAAGAAATTGACAACGATAATAGCAGCGATAATGCTTACGCTCGCTTCGATGGCGAGCGCCCAGGACTATCGCTACGAATTCGGCGCGGGGATAGGCATGAGCGGTTATCTGGGCGACGCCAATATGAACCTGCTGAAGCACCCGGGCTTCGGCGCCGGCATCCTCTGGCGCTATATCCCTAACTATCGCTTCGCCATCAGGGCCAATTTCCAGACTGCCGGCCTGCGCGGCAACACCGCCGACTACAAAGACGTGCTGCCCGGTGGCGTCAATTATCAATTCAAATCGCAAGTATATGACCTGGGCGGACAGGTGGAGTTCAACTTCTTCAACTTCGGCCTCGGCTACAAATACAAGAACCTGCACCGCCTGACGCCCTACATCACCGCCGGCGTGGGCGTGGTGCTCTCGGTGTGCGACGGCAAGAAAGCCGTAGCCCCCAATATTCCTGTGGGCATCGGGGTCAAGTTCAAGCTCAACGAGCGAATGAACCTCGGCTTGGAGTTCACGATGCGTAAAGTATTCGGCGACAAGCTCGACGGCTACGACATCGACGACCTCAAGCAGATTGAAAGCTCCTTCATCTGCAACACCGACTGGTACTCTATGCTCCAATTTTCTTTTACCTACGAATTCGGCAAGCGCTGCAAAGTGTGCCACTATGTGGAATGACGCAATGGACAATTTAGAGCAACTCATATCGCAACTCGATGGCCGTCGCCTGCCGCAGCACGTGGCCGTGATTATGGACGGCAACGGCCGCTGGGCCAAGCAGCGCAACCTGCCGCGCTCGCAAGGCCACGCCGAGGGGGTCAACACCGTGCGCGAAATCACGCGCGTAGCCTCCGACATCGGCATCCGCTACCTCACCCTCTACACCTTCTCCACCGAGAATTGGAATCGGCCCAAGGACGAGGTAGATACCCTGATGAACCTCATCGCTATGGCCCTCGAGCGCGAGACCCCTGAGCTTATTGCCAACAACTGCAGTCTCCAAATGATAGGCGACGAGGACAGCCTCCCGGAGTTCGCCCGGATGAAGCTTCGCCAATGCGTAGAAGCCACCGCCGGCGGCACCGGAATGAAGCTCATCCTCGCCATCAGCTACTCGGCCCGATGGGAAATCACCGCCGCCCTGCGCAAGCTCGCCGCCGAGGTGGCTACCGGCAACCTCGCTGCCGCCGACATCACCGAGGAGCACATCGCCCGGCGGCTCACCACAGCCCGCTACCCCGACCCCGACCTCCTAATCCGCACCGGCGGAGAGCTCCGCATCAGCAATTTCCTCCTTTGGCAGATTGCCTACGCCGAGCTTTACTTCACCCCCCTTTACTGGCCCGACTTCACCAAAGCCGACTTCGTAAAGGCCATAATCGACTATCAGCAACGTCAACGACGATACGGCAAAACCGGCGACCAAATCATCGCCGACGATGCCCATACCCCTCAATCATCAACCCTATAACGCCACTACCCTATAGATTCCAAGATATGAATGTGCGACTGATGACCTTTACGCTTCTGGCCACTGCGGCGATTGCCTTCTCGGCATCGGCGCAGACCGACAGCATCGCTGCCACCGTGGCCCCCACAGCCCCCGAAGCGAGAGTCGATACTATATACAACCCCAATGTGGTCTTCACCGGTATGCCCAAGAAATACACCATCGCCGGCATCAAAGTCACCGGCGTCCCCAACTTCGAGGACTACATCGTAATAGGCTACTCCGGCCTCTCCATAGGCCAAGAGGTGGAAATCCCCGGCAACGACATCAAGAACGCCGCCAAGCGATTCTGGAAGCAAGGCCTCTTCTCCAAAGTGCAGATTAAGGTAGAGAAGACCGCCGGCGACAAGGTGTGGCTCGAATTTGCCCTACGCCCGCAGCCCCGTATCTCCCAAATCAAATACAACGGAGTGAAGAAAGGCGAGAAAGAGGACCTTGAAGCACGCCTTAACCTCAACAAAGGCAATCAGTTCACCCAGAACATAGCGCAGCGAGCCGAAATCATCGTGCGCCGCTACTTCGACAGCAAAGGCTTCAAGAATGCCGACGTGAGCGTTAACCAGTACCCCGACATCAGCAAGGAGAACGAGGTGATTGTGGAAATCAACGTCGTGAAGCACGACAAGGTGAAGGTTCACAAAATCTACATCACCGGCAACGAGAACCTCAGCGACCGCACCATCAAGAACGCTATGAAGAAGACCAACGAGAACAACAACCTTCTCAACCTCTTCAAGCAGAAGAAATTCGTGCCCTCCGACTACGAGAACGACAAGCAGCTCATCATCGACAAGTACAACGAGAAAGGCTATCGCGACGCCCGCATCGTGGCCGACTCCGTGGTCAACTACAACGAGAACCGCGTGGACGTGTACATCACCGTGGAAGAGGGCCGCAAATACTACATCGACAAAATCAACTGGGTGGGCAACACCCTCTACTCCTCCGACTACCTCGACGCCGTGCTCGGCATCCCGCAAGGCTCGGTCTATAACCAGAAGCTGCTCAACAAGCGCACCACCGAGGACGACGACGCCGTGTCCAACCTCTATATGAACCGCGGCTACCTCTTCTACTCCCTCGTGCCCATCGAGACCAACGTGCGCACCGACTCCCTCGACATCGAGATGCACATGGTGGAAGGCCCTCAAGCGCGCATCAACAAGGTGGTTATCAACGGCAACGACCGCCTCTACGAGAAGGTAGTAAGGCGTGAACTCCGCGTCAAGCCCGGCGAGCTTTTCTCCAAAGCCGACCTCATACGCTCCGCCCGCGAGATTGCCCAGACCGGACACTTCGATCCCGAAAAGATGGACATTCGCCCCGAGCCCGATGCCGCCAACGGCACCGTCGATCTCCTCTTCAACCTCACCTCCAAGGCCAACGACCAATTCGAAATCTCGGCCGGCTGGGGACAGACAGGTATCATAGGCCGCGTGGGTATCAAGTTTACCAACTTCTCCATCGCCAATCTCTTCCACCCCTCGCGCTATCGCGGCATCATTCCCCAAGGCGACGGCCAGACCCTCTCGCTCTCCGTCCAGACCAATGCCCGATACTATCAGCAGTACTCCATCTCGTTTATCGACCCGTGGTTTGGCGGCAAACGCCCCAACTCCTTCTCGGTGTCGGCCTTCTACTCGCGCCAGACCGGTGTCAACTCCTCTTATTATAATAGCAACTGGGCCAACGGCACCCAATACGCCTACGGCTACAACGGCTACAACTACAACGGCTACGGCTACAACAGCGACTACTACCAGTCGGCCATCGAGAACGCCTACGACCCCCACAAGTTCCTCCAGATGATTGGCGTAACCGTGGGCTTCGGCAAGCGCCTCTCCTGGCCCGACGACTACTTTACCTTCACCGCCGAGCTCGGCTACCAGTGGTACTACCTCAAGAACTGGGAGTACCTCTATTATATGAACAACGGCGTTTCGAATTCGCTCACCCTCGGTCTTACCCTGGCGCGCAACTCCATCGACAACCCGCTCTTCACCCGCCGCGGCTCGCAGTTCTCGCTCAACCTGCAGCTTACGCCCCCGGCGTCGCTCTTCGGCGGCAACAAGGACTGGAAAGCCCTCTCCGAGGCCAATACCACCCAATCCAAGCAAGAGCTCTACCGCTGGATTGAATACTGGAAGCTGCGCTTCAAGTCGCGCACCTACACCCCGCTCATCAACCCCGACGGGCAGTACACCCTCGTGCTGATGACCCGCGCCGACTTCGGCCTCCTTGGCAGCTACCACAAGTATCTCAAGTCGCCCTTCGAGACCTTCTACGTGGGCGGCGACGGTATGTCGGGCAGCTACACCTACGCCACCGAGACCATCGGCCTCCGCGGTTACGAAAACGGCGCCTTCACCCCCTGGGGCTCTGAAGGCTACGCCTACTGCCGCTACGTGGCCGAGCTCCACTTCCCATTCCTGCTCCAGACGAGCACCACCATCTACGGCCTCGCCTTTGCCGAAGCCGGCAACGCCTGGACCTCCGTGAGCAAGTTCTCGCCCTTCAACGTGAAGCGCTCGGCTGGCCTCGGCGTCAGAATCTTCCTCCCCATGATTGGTATGATGGGTATCGACTGGGCCTACGGCTTCGACAAGGTGTTCGGAACTAAGGGCGGTAGCAACTTCCACTTCATCCTCGGTCAAGAGTTCTAACCCTCCACTGAATAAACCTTTCCCCGCCTCACAAGTCAAAACGATTGAAAACTAACAATACGAACAATCTGAATATGAAAAAAGCACTTTTGATAGCCACAGCCTGGCTGCTGATGAGCCTCAGCGCATCGGCTCAGAAATTCGCCCTCGTCGATATGGAATACGTGATGAAAAACATCCCCGCCTTCGAGATGGCCAACGAACAGCTCAACCAGCTCTCGCAGCGCTGGCAGAAAGAGGTCGAGAACAAAGGCAAAGAGGTGCAGAACCTCTACAACAAGTATCAGAGCGACAAGGTGTTCCTCACCGATGAGCAGAAGCAGAAACGCGAGGAAGAGATCGTGGCCAAAGAGAAAGAGGCCAACGAGCTGCGCTACAAGTACTTCGGCCCCGAAGGCGAGCTTTACAAGAAGCGCCAGTCGCTCCTCAAGCCCATTCAGGACGATGTGTATGCCGCTGTGAAGAAGCTCTGCGACGAGCGCGGCTACTCCGTGGTGTTCGACCGCGCATCATCCGAAAGCATCGTTTTCGCATCGCCCAAAATCGATGTCAGCAACGAAGTGCTCTCAAAGTTGGGATATTCCAAATAATTCACTACTTTTGCACCTTGTAATCGAGGCCGAGGCCTCGAGCTAAGTTCTCAAGCGAATATAAACCAAATTCAATATCACAACAATGCTTAAGAAACTCTTATTCACAGTGCTTGCAGCACTCCCCCTTTGCCTCGCAGCACAGACCGCTAAATTCGGCGTGTTCAACTCACAGCAGATTTTCGACCTTATGCCCGAGAAGGCTACCGCCGAGAAGACCCTCAACGACGTAGGCAACAAGTACCAGGAAGAGTACAAGAAACTACAGGAAGAGTTCGAGAAGAAATACACCGAGCTCCAGAATCTTGCCGCCGACACCCCGCAGTCGATCAAAGACCGCCGTCTGCAAGAGATTCAAGAGACCCAAAATAAGATTCAGAACTTCGAGCAGATGGCCGCTCAGGACATCCAGAAGCAGCAGCAGACTCTTATGGCTCCTATCAGCGACAAGATCAACCAAGCCGTGCAGGCCGTGGGCGCTGAAGGCGGCTACACCCTGCTCTTCGACCTCTCCGTGCCCGCCGTCACCTACATCGGCGCCGGCGCTGAGGACGTCACCGCCAAAATCAAAGCTAAGCTCGGCCTCCAGTAAGCCGCAGCCGCAACCCATAACGAAGCCGTGAGCCCCAACGAGCCCACGGCTTCTCTTATTCCGCACTGTCTTTGCCCTTGGTTGTGTGGTTGCCGGTAAGCATCCGAAGTAACCCCACGTTGCCTACCGCGCAGCGGTTGCCTACGTGGGGTCATCGCCATCTCCCCCTCAGCGGTGCTACCTCGCAGAGGTTGCACCACCCCCGCCATAGATGTCATAAAACAACAAGAACAACACAAACAACTTGCCATAGCACCCGACTCCCAAGTATCTTTATTAGCTACCATTTCACAGAAACTCAGCCTGCCAGCTTCATCTATCGCCCTTGAAATTCCGGCAAATCCCAGAGCGATATTTTTGAAAAATTAGGGTTAAATTCTTGTATGTCAAAAAATAATGATTAAATTTGCAACGCAGAATGGCGCCATAAATTACTGATTGCTTATGGCTAAAAAAGTATCTAAACCAATTATTTCGCAACAGGTAGAAACTGACTTGAGGTCTTTCCTTTCTCAACATCAACAATTGATTTTGAATGAAAGAGAGTTGCAATTGCGCATTGCCCAGTTCTTACTGAACACCG